>JABRVY010000540.1:0-3864 GCA_039961755.1 Acidobacteriota bacterium
GTGGCGGTCGCCCTGGTGGCGGCGGCGGAGGGGTGGGCGTCCCCGCCGGTGCGCGTGCTGACCGCCTCGGGCCGGGAGCTGGTGGTGGAGTTCGATGGAGTTCCTCCCGCCGCCCCGACCCGTCTCACCGGCCCCGCCGAGTGGGTGGCGGACGGTGTGATAGCCGCCGATCTGCTCAACGGCTGCGGTCCGGGTTCGGGTACGAGGGGATGAGGCGCAGTGGCCGAGAGGCGGCCAGCTCCTCGGGGATGGCCTCGAGCAGCACCTTGCCGCTCATGTCCTGAGCCAGCGGCAGGTCGACCATATAGAGCAGGGTGGGGGTGACGTCGGCCACGCGCGCCCCGCTCGTCCGCGCGCCCCTGGTGACCGCGGGTCCGGCGAAGAAGACGAACCCGTCCGCCTGGGCCGACGGAGTCACCTGCCAGCGGCGACTGCCCCGCAAAGCGTGCCGCAGGCGGGTCCATGCCCCCGGCGCCGCCATGCCATAGGGAGACACTACCACCAGCATGACGTTCTCGCCCCCGAGGGCGTGCCACAGGGTGGCCAGCTGATCATCCAGCAGGCCGAGGGCCTGTCGGAGGACCTCGGCGGCGGCCGGATCCCCCGCCGGCGCTGTCCAGAGGGGCCGGAGCCTCCCCAGCAGGTCGCTCACCACCAGCAGAGCGTCCACGGGCTGGTCGCGCAGGCGGTCCCTGGTCTGCGCGAACTCCTCGGTGGCCACGGCGAACGCCTCCTGGGTCATGCCGGCGAACTCCCGCGAACGCTCCAGCGCCGGGGCCAGGGCCGTCCGCAGAGAGCTGTCCAGCGTCTCATAGGGGGAAGCCTCGGCGGCCAGCACGCGGGGCACCACCCAGGTGGCGCGAGCGGGGGCATACCACCCCACCACGCCGACCCGCAGCCCCGCACCTTGCAGAATCTGCCAGAGGGTGGCGCGCCGCGGAGGGGGCGCTGCGGCCCGCTCCCACAGTCGCCAGGGGAGCTGGTGTGGGGTCGGCCAGGGACCTTCCAGCAACAGCGAGAGGGGTTCGGCCTGCAGCCACTTGAGCCGGTACACGCGCCGCCCGGCCGTGCCGTGCTCGGAGGGCAGGCAGCCGGTGACCAGGGTGGTGAGGGCCGCAGCACGCGCGTACGGTCGCAGGGTGCGCAGCTGCCCCCAGCTCCCCTTGCCCCATCGTTCCTTGAGGAACGGCAGGTCACCGCGCTCCATCGCCGGCAACAGCACGCCCAGATCCGCCGCTTCCCACACCACCATGAGGATCGGCGGGGGGTGGGAGACCAGCGCCGCGCTGCCAGGAATGGCCGCTGGTGGTCGGTCTGCAGGGCTGCGCAGCCAACTCCCCCACAGCCAGACGAGCAGCAGGACGGAAGCCGCCATCGACAGCGGCAGGGCGTGCCGGCGGGGGCGTCTGGCCAGAACCAGGGCGAGAACCAGGAGGCTGAACACCGCCGCCGCTGCCACCGCGTGCTCCAGCTCCCCGCGTCGGCCGACTGCAAGCAAATCTTTGGTGTTTCTGTAGTTGAGCCAGGCAGCTGCGGTCAGCAGGAGGCCCACTCCCACCAGCAACCAGCACCACACGCCCACGGAGATGCCTGGTTGGCTGGCCAGGAAGGGAGCGCTCAGCGCCACCAGCTCCAGGAGGACGAAGAAGGCGAGGCCAAGCCATACCGTGGCCCAGGAGATCCAGGCAGCGGCGAAGAGCACGAGTTTTCCAGCCGGAGCGTCGAGCTCCGGCCACAGGAGCAGTTGCAGCGGCAACAGAGCTGCCCCCGCCAGGGCTCCGGCGGCCAGGCAGTGGCCAAGCCTGCGTAGGTGCCGCATAATGCTGGCCGCATGATAGCGCGTCGCGATGTGCCCGCCCGTCTCCTCTCGCGCCGCGAACTGTCCCCCACCTGCTTTTCCCTGCTGCTGGCGACCAGTGAAGAGCTCCCCGCCGAACCGGGCCAGTTCGGCATGCTCACCTGCGGCCAGGGGCTCGACCCGCTGCTGCGCAGGCCGTTCTCCATTGCCGGGGTTCGCCCGCTCGGCAGGGAGTGGGGGGTGGAGCTCCTGGTCAAGGAGGTGGGGAGGGGCACCGGCTGGCTGCGGCGGGCGCCGCTGGGGACGACCCTGGAGCTGCTGGCGCCGCTGGGGCACGGCTTCAATCTGGAGGCGGGGGCGGCCGCACCCGCCGCCCTGGTGGCGGGCGGGATCGGTCTGCCGCCGGTGCTCTTCGCCGCCGAGCGCCTGGCGGAGAAAGGGGCGCCCTTCGACCTCTTCGTTGGCGCTGCCACGGCCCAGGAGCTGCTGGAGGTGGAACGCTGTCGAGCCGCCGTGGCGGCGGTGGGGGGGGAGCTGGTGCTGTGCACCGACGACGGGAGCATGGGCGAGCCGGGCTTCGTCACCGCGGCGCTGGCTCGCCGCTTCGCCGCCGGGCAACGTTGGGGGCGGGTGCTGGCCTGTGGTCCCGACCCCATGTTGCAGGCCCTGGGCCGCTGGTCGATCACCGAGGGGGTGGTGGCGGAGCTGTCGCTGGAGGAACCCATGGCGTGCGGCGTCGGCGTGTGTCTCGGCTGCGTGGTGGAGCTGGCCGACGGGCGGCGGGTGGCCTCCTGCAAGGAGGGGCCGGTGTTCGAGGCCTCGCGCCTGGCGGCGCGGTGGCGGCCATGAGGGTGGACCTCTCCACAGCGGTGGGGGCGCTCGAGCTGGCCAACCCGGTGATGGCCGCCTCGGGAACGTTCGGCTATGGCCTCGACCTGCTGGACCTCTGCCCGCCGGAACGTCTGGGAGCGGTGGTGACCAAGGGGCTCTCGCCAGCTCCCCGGGCCGGCAACCCCACCCCCCGCATCGTCGAGACCGCGGCCGGCATGATCAACGCCATTGGCCTGCAGAACATCGGCGCGGAGGCGTTTTGCCAGGAGGTGGCCGGGGAGCTGGCACGGCGGGGCGCCACGGTGATCGTCAACGTGTTCGGCGAGCGCCCCGAGCAGTACCGGGCGGTCATCGAGCGCTGCGAGCAGGCCGAGGGAATCGCGGGCTACGAGCTCAACGTCTCCTGCCCCAACGTTGACCACGGTGGTATGGAGTTCGGCCACGACCCCCACCAGCTGGAGGCGCTCACCGCCCTGTGCCGGGCGGCGACCCGCAAGCCCCTGTGGGTGAAGCTCTCCCCCAACGCCCCCGACCTGGTGGGCACGGCCCGGGCGGCGGTGGCCGGGGGGGCGGACGCCTTGACCCTCATCAATACTCTGCGCGCCATGGCCATCGACCCCTACCGGCGGCGGCCGGTGCTGGCCACGGCGTTCGGCGGGCTGTCGGGGCCCGCCATCAAGCCGGTGGCGCTGCGCATGGTGTTCGAGGTGCACCGCGCCCTGCCCGCGGTGCCGCTGGTGGGTATCGGCGGCATCGAGACCGGCAAGGACGTGGTGGAGTTTCTCCTCGCCGGTGCCGCGGCGGTGCAGGTGGGGACGGCCATCTTTCGCCACCCCGCGGCGCCCCTGCGTATCCTCGACGAACTGGAGGAATTCTGCCGGGCGCAGGGGGTGGAGAGGGTGAGCTCCTTGATTGGAGGTTTGCAGTGGCCATGACCAGGGAGGAGGCGGCCGCCCGGCTGGTGGTGGCGCTGGATACCGCCGAGCGGGAACGGGCGCTGGGGCTGGCCCGGCAGCTGCGCGGGGCCGCCGGCATGATGAAGGTGGGGCTGGAGGCCTTCACGGCGCTGGGCCCTGCTCTCGTGGAGGAGCTGCTGGGGGCGGGGATGCGGGTGTTTCTGGACCTCAAGCTGCACGACATCCCCCATACCGTGGAGGGCGCCGCCGCCGCCTGCGCCCGCCTGGGGGTGAGCGTCTTCAACGTGCACGCCGCCGGGGGTCCGGCGATGCTGGGGG
>JABRVY010000541.1:0-12645 GCA_039961755.1 Acidobacteriota bacterium
TACCTCATCGGGGTGGCGGCGGCCGAGATCGCGGCGGCCCTGGCCGACGTCGTCCCGGTGGAGGAGTGCGGCACGCTGGAGAACGCCGTCCTGCGCGCCGCCACCCGGGCACTACCCGGCGACACGGTGCTCCTCTCCCCCGCCTGCGCCTCCTTCGACCAGTTCCGGGATTACGCCCACCGCGGGGACGAGTTCGCCCGCCTGGCCCGGGAGGTGGAGTGATGCCTCGCCGCCGCGTCCTGGACTACCGGCTCATCGCCGCCACCATGGTTGCCGCCACCTTGGGGGTGCTGCTGGTGGCCAGCGCCTCGGGCCCCCTGGCGCGCGACTACTACCGCCTGCCGGAGTGGGACTTCGCCTGGCGTCAGGGCATCGCGGTGGTGCTGGGGGTGGCCGCCATGCTGGCCGCCACCTTTGCCCCCCTGGAGCGGCTCACCTCCCTGCGGGTCGCCGTGCCCCTCCTTCTGCTCACCTGGATCGCCCTGGCCGCGGCGTACTTTCAGCCCGAGGTGGCCAACACCCACCGCTGGCTCCGCCTGCCCATCGGGTCGGTGCAGCCGTCGGCGTTCGCCAAGGTGGCCCTGCCGCTGGCGCTCGCCGCCTGGCTGGCCTGGTGCCGCCGCGAACGCCTCCGGCCCGCCGTTTCCTTCGGCGTGGCCCTGGCGGCCGTGGCCCTGACCGTCGGCCTGGTGCTGTTCGAGCCGGACCTGGGCTCGGCGATGCTGCTGGCCGCCGCTGCCGTGGCCATCTTGTGGCTTGCCGAAGTGCCGGCCAAGCCCCTGCTGGCCACCGGCCTGGTGGCCGCCTCCGGGTTTGCTGCCGCCGTGGCGCTGGCGCCCTACCGGCTGGAGCGGGTGAAGGCCTTCTTTGGCGCCGGTTCCTTTCAAGTGCAGCAGTCACTGATCGCCCTGGGCAGCGGCGGCCTGCTGGGGCGCGGGCCGGGCAAGAGCGTGCAGAAGCTCTTCTTCCTGCCCCAGCCCCACTCCGATTTCCTCTTCGCCATCGCCGGCGAGGAGTTGGGGTTTTTGGGCGCCACCGGCATCATGCTGTTGCTGGGCGTCATCGTCGTCGCCGGGCTGCGCGCCGCGCGCCGGGCGCCCACCTTGGCGGCCGCCCTGCTGGCCGCCGGCCTCACCACCACCCTCGCCGTGCAGGCCCTGCTCAACCTGTCCGTCTGCCTCAACCTCCTGCCCGCCAAGGGCCTGCCCCTGCCGCTGATGTCCGCCGGCGGCTCCGACGTGTTGCTGACCATGGTGGCCATCGGCGTGCTGCTCAACATCGGCAAGGAGGGGGCGTGATGCGGTTCCTGGTTGCCGGTGGTGGCACGGGCGGGCACCTCTTCCCGGGGCTGGCGGTGGCGCAGGAGCTGAAGGCAGCAGGACACGCCGTCCTCTGGCTGGGGGCGCGGCGCGGCCTGGAGGCCGAGCGGGTACCCGCCGAGGGGTTCCCCCTCACCTTGCTGGCGGTGAGCGGAGCGGTGGGGCGCTCCCGCGCCGACCAGGTCGGGGCGCTGCTCCGTCTGCCGCTGGCGGTGGTGCGGGCCGTGGCGCTGCTGCTGCGGGCAAGGATCGAGGGGGCGCTGGTGGTGGGGGGTTACGCCTCCCTGCCCGGTGCCCTGGCCGCTGCGGCCCTGGGCGTACCTCTGGTGGTGCAGGAGCAAAACGCCATCCCCGGGGTGACCACCCGGACCATCGCACCCTGGGCGGATGCCCTTGCCTGCGGCTTCGCCGCTGCCCTGCGTTTCTTCCCCTCGTTGCCCGCCCGTGTCACCGGCAACCCGGTACGGGCCGAATTCTTCCAGGTGCCGCCGCCGCCCTCCTCCGGCGGGGTGCTGGTGCTGGGGGGCAGCCAGGGCTCGGCGGTGCTCAACCGCACGGTACCCGAGGCGATGGCCCTGCTGGCCCGCGACGGCGTGCGGCCATCGGTGGTCCACCAGGCGGGCGCGCGCTGGGCCGAGTCCGTGACGGCAGAGTACCGCCGTCTGGGGGTGGCCGCGCAGGTGGTGCCCTTCCTGGAGCGTCCCGCCGCGGCGCTGGCGGAGGCCGCCCTGGTGGTGGCGAGGGCTGGGGCGCTGACGGTCAGCGAGCTGGCGGCGGCGCGTCGAGCCGCCGTGCTCATCCCCTTTGCCGCCGCCGCCCACGGCCACCAGGCCGCCAACGCCGCCGCCCTGGCCGAGACAGGGGCGGCTGACGTGCTCCTCGAGTCGGAGGCGACTCCCGGCCGCCTGGCCAGCCTCCTGCGCCATCGTCTGGCCGACCCGCCTGCCCTCGCCGGGCGAGGCGCCGCAGGCGCCAGCCTGGCGCGACCCCAGGCCGCCCGCGAGGTGGCGGCGCTGGTGGTGAGCTGCGCCGGAGGTGCGGCATGAGCTTCGGCCGGGTTCGCCACCTGCACTTCGTCGGCATCGGCGGCGCCGGCATGTGCGGCCTCGCCGAGCTGCTGCACGGCGAAGGGCTGACGGTGTCCGGGTGCGACCTGGCCGCCAACGAGGCCACCTTGCGCCTGCAGGGGCTCGGCATCCCGGTGGCGCTGGGTCACGACCCCGGCCACCTGGCCCAGGCCCAGGTGGTGGTGGTGTCCTCGGCCGTCGGTGGCGACAACGCCGAAACCCGCGCCGCCCGCGAGCGCGGCATCCCCGTCATCCGCCGCGCCGAGATGCTGGGGGAGATCTCCCGCCTGCGCCGCTGCCTGGCCATCGCCGGCACCCACGGCAAGACCACCACCACCTCCCTCACCGGCCTGATCCTCACCGAGGCGGGCCTGGATCCCACCGTGGTGGTGGGCGGGCGGGTGCACTTCCTCGGCGCCCACGCCCGCCTCGGCCGTGGCTCCCACCTGGTGTGCGAGGCGGACGAGTTCGACCGCTCGTTTCTGGACCTCCACCCCATCGTGGCGGTGATCACCTGCGTCGAGGCGGAGCACCTGGACACCTACGGCACCGTGGAGGCGCTGGAGGATGCCTTCGTCACCTTCGCCAACCGCGTCCCCTTCTACGGCGCGGTGATCGCCAACCTGGACGACCCCGGGGTGCGCCGCCTGCTGCCCCGCCTGCACCGCCGGGTGGTGACCTACGGCTTCTCCCCCCAGGCCGACGTGCACGCCCGCGGCGTCGCCCTCACCCCCGAAGGGGGAAGCTGCCAGGTGGTGGCGGGCGGTCGAGAGGTCGGCACGCTCGTCATCCGCTTGCCGGGCCGACACATGATCGCCAACGCCCTGGCCGCCCTCGCCGCCGCCCTGGAGGTGGAGGTGGACGCCGCCGCCGCCCTGGCTGCGCTGGCCACCTTCACCGGCGTGGCCCGCCGCTTCGAGCGCAAGGGGGAGCGCCGCGGGGTCGTCGTGGTGGATGACTATGCCCACCACGCCACCGAGGTGTCGGCCACCCTGCAGGCGGCCCGCCAGGCGTTCCCCGCCGCCCGGCTGGTGGCGGTCTTCCAGCCGCACCTCTTCAGCCGCACCGCAGCCTTTGCCGCCCAGCTCGGGGAGGCGCTGCTGGCCGCCGATGCGGCCGTGGTGCTGCCCATCTACCCGGCGCGGGAGTCGCCCATCCCCGGCGTGACCTCCACCCTGGTGGCGGAGGCGGCGCGTCGCTACGGGCATCGGCAGGTGCTCCTCGCCGACTCCTTCGACGACGCCATCGCCACCCTCGACGGCCTCCTGCGCGAGGGGGACGTCCTGCTCACCCTGGGGGCGGGCGACGTCGTGCACCTGGGGGAGCGCTGGCTGGCGGAGGTGAAGCCGTGAGCGGACTGATCCGGCGCCGCCCCCGCTGGCACTCGCTCATCCCCCGCCTGGCGCTGGTGGTGGGCGCCGTGGTCCTCACCGGATCGATCGCCGCGGCGCTGCAGGTGCGGCGGGTGCACGTGGAGGGCGTCGGGGCTCCCATCCGCACCCGGGTGGAAGAGGTGCTGGCGGCCGCCGTCGGCTCGCCTACCCTCACGGTCCGGGCGGAAGAGCTGCGCGCCGCCGTGCTCCACCAGGTGCCCTGGGTCGCCGACGCCGCGGTGTCGGTGTCCCTGGACGGGGTGGTGCACTGCGCCGTCACGCTGCGCCGGCCGATGGCCCTGCTGGTCGACGGCGCCCGATTCCTGCTGGTGGACGACTCCGGACGCATTCTCGGCGAGGCGCAGGGTGAGTCTCCCCTTCCGTCCCTGGAGCTGATCGGCTTCGCTGCCCACCCGGAGGAGCGGGCCACACTCCTCGCCGCCCTGCCGGCCCTGGAAACCGCCTGGGGTGGCGAGGTCCGGCGCGTCGAGCGTCTCGGCCCGCGCGATGTGGCTCTCCAGTTCGTCGATGGGCCAGCGGTGGTCATCGCCGACCCCTCCCACCCCGCCCGCCTGGCCGACGGACGCGCCGTCCTGACGGCATGGACCCAGCGCTTCCCGACCGCGGTGCAACGGCTGGACGTACGCGCACCGGGCCGAGTGGCGGTGGCGCCCGCGACCGACGGGGGTAACCCGTGAGCCCCGCGTCGATTCTGGGCGCCCTGGACGTGGGCAATCGCCGCGTGCTCGCCTTGATCGCCGAGCTGGACGAGCGACGCGAGCTGGTCATTCGCGGGGTCGGGGTCGCCGCCAGTGCCGGCATGCGCCACGGGCAGGTGGTGCAGCTCAAGCCAGTGGTTGCCGCCATCCGCGCCGCCGTGGAGGAGGCCGAGCTGATGGCCCGGGTGCCCCTGAGTCGCGTCCTGGCCTCGGTCGCCGGTACGTTCATCATCGGCAAGTTCACCCGCGCCGCCGTGATGCTGGGGTCCCGGGAGCGGGAGGTCACCCGGCGCGACCTCGAGGAGCTGGTGGAGGCGGCCCGCCGCCAGCCCTCCCCACCGGGACACAGCGTGCTCAATGTCCTGAGCCACGCCTACACCCTGGATGACCAGGAGGGCATCGTCGACCCCCAGGAGATGGTCGGCCGACAGCTCTCCATGGATGCCTACGTGCTGATCTGCCAGGATGGACCCCTGCGTACCCTGGAAAAGGCCATCAATGCCGCCGGACTCGAGGTGGATGAGTTCCTCTTCTCGCCGGTCCCCGCGGCACTCGCCACCCTGAGCGACGACGAGCGCCGCCTGGGGGGCGTGGTCATTGACATCGGCCATGGCAACACCACCTTTGCCGCCGTGGCTGGCGAGCGCGTGCTCGCCGCCGGCAGCTTCCCCTTCGGCTCGGCGAAGATCAATGACGACCTCATCCAGCTCTTCCAGACCACCTCCGAGGGGGCCGAAAAGGCCAAGTGCGAGGCGGCCACCTGTCTCCACACCGACGTGGATCCGGAAGAGACGCTGTCGCTGCCTTCGATGCACGGACGCGGCGCCCAGGTGGTGCCCCGCCGGGAGCTGTGCAAGGTGGTGCGGGCGCGCGTCCACGAAACGCTGGAGCTGGTGGCCAACGAGATTCTCCGCCAGGTTCCCGAAAGCATCGCCCTGCGCAACGTCGTGCTGTGTGGCGGCGGCGCCCATCTGGATGGCCTGGTTGCTCTCACCGAAGAGGTCTTTTCCTCGCGCGCCCGGCTCGCCGACCTGGAAGGGGTCGCCGACGCCACGCATCTGCTCGCTTCATCCGAGCTTCCACCGGCCTCGCCGGCGGTCGCGGTGGGCCTGCTGGCCCACGCCCGACGCGCCGCCCTGCCCGACGCTCCCCCGCTGGTTCGCCCGCGCCCACCGCGGGTGGGCTGGCTGCAACGTTTGACATCCAGGTTTTCCTTCAGTCAAGGAGGTGGCACGTGATCACGTTCGACGACCCGGTTTCCGACGCGCCCTCTCTCATCACCATGGCCGAAGACAGCGCCCCCGCTTCCATCAAGGTGGTCGGGGTGGGGGGCGCTGGCTGCAACGCCATCAACCGCATGATCCAGGCGGGGGTGAAGGGCGTGGAGTTCATCGCCGTCAACACCGACGGACAGTCGCTGCGGGAATCCCGCGCCGGCACGCGGTTGCAGCTCATCACCCCCAACGGGCGTGGCAAGGCGCTGGGGGCGGGGTGCGACCCCGACGTCGGGCACAAGGCGGCGCTGGACAAGACCGAGGACATCTTCGAGTGCCTGCAGGGCGCCGACATGGTGTTCATTGCCGCCGGCATGGGCGGTGGCACCGGCACCGGCGCCGCTCCCGTCGTGGGTGCCCTGGCTCGCGAGGCCGGCGCTCTTACCGTCGCCGTGGTCACCCGGCCCTTCGCCTTCGAAGGAGCGCGCAAGGCGCGCATCGCCGACAAGGGGATCGAGGAACTGCGCAAGAGCGTGGATACCCTCATCACCGTCCCCAACTCCCGCCTGCTGCAGATGGTGGGGCCGCAGGTCACCATCGAAGAGGCGTTCTTCATGGCCGATGAGGTGCTGCGCCACGGCGTGCAGGGGATCTCCGACATCATCAACGAGATCGGCGTCATCAACCCGGATTTCGCCGACGTCGAGACGGTGATGCGCGGTGGCGGCATGGCGCTGATGGGCATCGGGGTTGCCTCAGGGGAGCACCGCGCCGTGGAGGCGGCGCAGCAGGCGTTCACCTCGCCGCTGCTCGAAGAAACCTCCCTGGAGGGAGCCCAGCGCGTGCTGCTGAACTTCGTCGGCGGTCCCGACAGCACCCTGGCCGAGATCAACGACGCCGCCGAGCTGATCGCCCAGCGCTGCGCACCCGACTGCCTGTTCATCTTCGGGTACGGGCAGAGGCCAGAAATGCAGGGCCGCATCCAGGTCACCGTGGTGGCCACCGGCTTCGGGGAAAGCGCGGTGGAGCGCCCTGCCGTCCGTCCGGTGGAGCGGGTGCAAACGGTCACCCGGGAGGCGCCCGCCGCGCCCGCCCCGAGCAGTGCGCCCAACCCCTATCTCCCCGGCGAACTGCCCCCCGACTACGGCGTCAACGTCGGGAACCTGGCCGAGTTCGACATCCCCACCTACCTGCGCCGGCAACTGGATTGAAGGAAGGGAAGAGCATGAGCTGACACGAGCTATTCAGGACCTACCAGGGGCGGCGCGGCGCCTCGCCAAAGGCCACCTCCCGTCGCGCGCCGCCCCCTCCTCCTCGACCCGCCCGCCTCTCTGGCGGGCCTTTTTTTGCTTCCTTCCCGGGGGGTTTCGCTGGCCCCCCTCTCTCACCTCCGCCGCGAAACTCCCCGCGCCCGGCAGCCTTCACCTCGCGGGCCTCCGCTTCCCGCCCACCCGCGGCGGTGACGGTGTCAGTGCCGGTGTCCGTGACCGTGTCCGTGACCGGGTCGTTGTCTCCCGGGCGGCGTGGCCCGGGGGTGTTCGACAGAGTGAACATGAATCCATCGTGCCGGACATGCTAGCTCGCGCCGCCTCCTGCCAGGCTCTACAGAACGGCACGGGGCTTGCAAAATGAGGTGTCGCGGGGGGGGTAAACTTTCGGCACGAGGAGGTGGCGAGGAGCAAAGGACGGCATCAACACCCTCTTAAATCAACACCATACACTCAGGGACCGAAGAGCCCAAAGAAGGAGGAAACCGCATGAAGAAATTCGGAATTCTGTTCGTGGCGCTGGCGCTGGTGGCGCTTCCCGCCCTGGCCCAGATGCCCACCGGGACCGCCAGCGGCCGGGTGGTGGACAACACCGGGCAGGCGCTGCCGGGGGTCACGGTCACCGCCCGCTCCCCGTTCCTGCAGGGTGAGCGCACCACCGTGACGTCGGCCAACGGCGACTTCATCTTCCCGTTCCTGCCCCCGGGCGACTACACCATCACCTTCGAACTCGCCGGCTTCCAGACCGTGGAGGCGACGGTGCGTATCTCCGCCGGGCAGACCCAGCGGGTGGACGCCCAGATGCCGCTCGCCACCCTGGCCGAGGAGATCGTCGTCACCGGTGCTTATGAGACCATTTCGGCCGCCACTCAGGTCTCCAACACCTTCGAGAAGGACCTCATCGAGAAGCTCCCCGTGGCGCGCACCATTGCCGCGGCGGCGCTGCTCTCCCCCGGCGTGACCAACACCGGGCCCAGCGGCAACATCACGATGCAGGGCGCCCTCTCCTACGAGAACCTGTGGCTGGTCAACGGCGTGGTGGTCAACGAGAACCTGCGCGGACAGTCCCTGCCGCTGTTCATCGAGGACGCCATCCAGGAGACCACGGTGACCACCGCCGGCGTTTCCGCCGAGTACGGCCGCTTCGCTGGTGGTGTCGTCACCGCCCTCACCAAGTCGGGGGGCAACGAGTTCTCCGGCTCCTTCCGCGCCTCCCTCACCAATCAGAGGTGGGAGGAGAAGACCCCCCTGACGGTGGCGTTGGCCGACGACATCAACACCATCTACGAGGCCACCCTGGGCGGCCGCATCCTGCGCGACCGTCTGTGGTTCTTCCTGGCCGGCCGCGACCGCGTCACCGAGACCACCGGGCAGACCGCCCTCACCAACATCCCCTATCCGGTCAAGGATGAAGAGACGCGCTACGAGGGCAAGCTGACCTTCGCCATCACCCCCGAGCACCGCGTGGTTGGGTCCTACATCGAGCGGACCACCGACCAGATCAACAACTGGTTCGGCACCATCATGGACACCGCTAGCCTGTACGACCGCTCCATGCCGGAAAAGCTCATCGCCGCCAACTACTCCGGCGCCTTCACCTCCAACCTCTTCGGCGAGCTGCAGTACTCCAAGCGCGAGTTCTCTTTCGTCAACTCCGGCTCGCGCTTCCGGGATCTCATCTACGGCACCCTGCTGCTCGATGTCTCCACCGGGCGCCGCTTCTGGAGCCCGACGTTCTGCGGCGTGTGCACCCCCGAGGAGCGCAACAACGAGAACATCCTGGGCAAGCTGACCTACTTCCTCTCCACCGCCAGCATGGGCTCCCACGACATCGTGGCGGGGTTCGACACCTTCAACGACATCCGCTCCGCCAACAACCACCAGTCCGGGTCTGACTTCCGCATCTACCTGACGAGCATCGTGATCGGCGACAAGGTTTACGCCCGCCTGGTGCCCAACAGCACCTACTTGATGTGGAACCCCATCCTCAAGCCCACCGCGGGTTCCGACTTCAAGACCAACTCCTTCTTCATCAACGACCGCTGGCGCCTCAACAACAACCTCTCCTTCAACATCGGCGTGCGCTACGACAAGAACGACGGCTCCGACCAGGAAGGCAAGAAGGTCGTCAAGGACGACAAGATCTCCCCGCGCCTGGGAGTCTCCTGGGATCCCAAGGCCAACGGCGATCTCATCGTCAATGCCTCCTACGCCAAGTACGTCATGGCCATCGCCAACAACCAGGCGGATGCCTCCTCGGCGGCGGGCAACCCGGCCACCTACACCTGGTGGTACACCGGTGATCCGGTCAACGCTGGCTGCTCGGCGACCAACCCCTCCGCCTGCCTGCCCACCGAACAGGTATTGCAGCTCTTCTGGCAGTGGTTCAACTCCATCGGCGGCACCAACAACACCAACTACCGCTCCAACCCCTCCATCCCGGGCGGCAGCGTGCTGATCTCCGAGACCTTGAAGTCCCCCGACGTGGATGAGTTCGTCATCGGGGTCACCAAGCGCCTGGGCAACCGCGGCCTGGTGCGGGCCGACTACATCCGCCGCGAGTTTGGCGACTTCTACGCCGAAAAGCGCGACACCACCACCGGCACCGTGCTGCTGCCCAACGGCATCAGCCGTGCCGACCTGGGCATCGTGGTGAACGAGGACTCCATCCTGGAGCGCAAGTACAGCGGCTTCCAGGTGCAGGGTCAGTACCGCATGGACCGCTGGCTGTTTGGCGGCAACTACACCTGGTCCAAGGCCGAGGGCAACTGGGACGGCGAGACCGGCCCCAACGGTCCGATCCGCTCCGGCGTGCTCTCCTACCCCGAGTACTTCAACGTGGCGTGGGCGCTCAACAACGGCCCGCTGGCCATTGACCAGCGCCACCGCGCCCGCCTGTACGCCTCCTGGGACGTCATCGACACTCGCCACCACGACTTCAACGTCACCCTGCTGCACCAGTTCTACTCCGGCACCTACTACGGCGCGGTGGGAACCATCTCCATGATCAACCGCAACCCCGGTGGCGGCAACGCGCCGTACGTGCCAAACACCTACGGGTATATCAACCCACCCTCGACCCAGACCTACTGGTTCCAGGGCCGCGATACCTACAAGACCGACGACATCCACCGCACCGACCTGGCCCTCAACTACTCCTTCAAGTTCGGCCGCTCCTACGAGCTGTTCATCCAGCCCGAAGTGCTCAACCTGATGAACCGCAAGGGCGTGGAGATCGTCGACCAGACCATCCAGACGCGCGCTCAGGTCACCACGCTGCAGTCCTTCAACCCCTTCACCGAGACGCCGGTGGAAGGCGCGCACTGGCAGAAGGGCCCCAACTTCGGCAAGCCCACCCTGCCCAGCCACTACCAGACCCCGCGCACCTTCCGCATCTCCATGGGCTTCCGTTTCTGACCCCACCCTCGACCGCAACCAGCGACGCCCCGGCCCCGCGCCGGGGCGTCGTGTTTTCAGGCAGGTGGCATCCTCGCCGGGTGAGTGACGTCCTACAGGTCCACGTATCCGGCGGCGGTGCGGATCTCCACCCCGGGACGCGTGGAGCGCACCTCGATGCGGCGGAAGCTGCCATCTCCCCGCCGCTCCCGCGGGTAGTAGCCGAGCACGTACTGCTCCTCGAGCTCGCGCAGCAGCTCGCTGAAGCCCTCCCTGATGGCGACCGGCGAGCCCGCCGGGATCACCCGTCCCCCGGACGAACCAACCGCCTCGACCAGCAGCCGCAGCTCCTCCTGGTGCTCCACCGCGGTGCGCCAGGGGGAGCGGAGGGTGGCACCATCCCGCGCCCGCGCAGCCTCCAGGTTGAACCAGTACAGCTGCGCGCGAGAGCGGCGAAGCGCCGGCAGTACCTGGCGCATGCGCAGCACCGAGTGGGAGTCCACACCGTCCGACAGCAGCACCACCACCCGCCGCCCCTGGCGCAGTTCCAGATGCGCCAGCGCCACCCGCAGGGCGTCGTTGAGGGCGGTGCCGCCCCCCGCATGGACGCCGGCGAGGGCCGCCAGGAGCACCTCGGGAAAGGTGGAGAACGGCGTGGCGGCGCGAATCCCATCGGCGAACACCACCGCCCGCGCCTCATCCAGGGGCCGCATGCCGGCGGCGAAGGCCCGCACCCCGGCGCGCGCCGCCGCGAACTTGTCCCCACCCATGGAGAGGCTGGCGTCCACCAGGATGACGGCGGTGAAGGGCACCTCGCCCCGGGCAAAGGTGACGATGGCCTGGCGCCGTCCGTCCTCGCTGAGCTCCAGCTCCTCCCGGCGCAGGTCCACGATGCGCTCTCCTCCCACCGTGGCGGTGAGGTAGACCTGCTGCAGGGTCACCGTCACCTCCTCGTGAACGGGAATGCGGCCGGTGCGCACCCGGGCGTGCCACCGCCCGCCGTCGGCGGAGGAGGCCACCACGGCGATCTCGTGCTCCACGTTGTCCCCCCCGAGGTCCACGGCCAGGCGCCAGGGCGGCCTGGCCAGCTCACCGGCGCGACGGCCATTCACCAGGAACTCCATCCTGACGATTTCGGCTCCCTCGACCTCGGCCTGCACTTCCACCACCCCGTGCACCACCTCGCCGGGGCGAGGGGAGAGAATACGCACCTCTGCCCCCGCGGCCGGCAGCGCCCAGGCCAACAGCGCCGCCGCGAAGGCCCGCGGGCCGAGGCGGGGAGTCCTGCGGGCGAGAGGACCCGCGCCGCTGCCGTTGCGGTCGGCGGCGGGCCGGTCCACGCTCACCTCGCCCCGGTGAGGGAGGCCAGGGCGGCGGCCAGCGCCGGCTGTGCCCTCTCGCACGCCGCCCGCAGCTCCTCGCGGTGGGCGCCGATTGCCCTCGCCGATCGACGGGTGTAGTGCAGCCGGGGGCTCTCGCCGCTCCCGGCCGGGGCGGCAGCCGGCTCGGCGAGCAGGGCGCGCGCCGTCGCGGCCTCGCCCCCTTCCTCGTGCGCCTGGGCGAGCAACAACCGCAAGGAGGGGAAAAAGGGAAACGCCGCCACTGCCGGTGCCAGCAGGGCCACGGCGGCGGCCGGCCGGCCAGCGGCCAGCTCGAGCTGGGCCAGCTCCTCCAGGGCCAGGACGCGAACCCACTCCGGCCCTGGCTGATCGGCACAGCGACGCAGCGCGGCCGCGGCGCGCCGAGTCTCGCCCAGCCGACGCAGATTCACTCCCAGCCGCAGCAGCAGCTCGCCGTCGACCTTCGGAGAGCTCCCGGCCGGGCGAAGGACGGTCACCGCCTCACCGTACTCGCCCAGCCACTCGGCCACCGCGGCGGCGCCCAGGCGCGCCGCCTCCAGCTCGGGGGCCAGCTCCAGGGCTCGCTGGAAGTAGCGCCGCGCCTGGTGCCAGGCGGCCTGTCGGGCGTGGGCCTCGCCCAGGCCAGCCAGGGCCTGCCCGGCCGCCAGGCGCACCTCGCCGCCGCAGTGTCGTCCGTCGCACAGGCTGGCGAGGGCGGCCAGCTGGCCTGCGGCCACGGTGGCGCGGAGATGATCGGCATTAGACGCAAACTCATGAAAAAGCTCGTGATGGAGCCAGAGAAGGGGCACCAGAGCGGCGCCTTGCTCCCCCGCCACCTCCCGGGCGACACCCAAAACGGCCGAGGCGAATCGCTCCTGCCGCGCCCCACCCCCCTCACCCAGCGCCCGGCGCTGCAGCGCCTCGGCCGTTTTGGGTGTCGCCCGGGAGG
>JABRVY010000542.1:0-21345 GCA_039961755.1 Acidobacteriota bacterium
GGCCGCCAACCTCGCCGAGGGGGCCGGCCGGGCAGGGCGGGACCGCCTCCACCACTGGCGCATCGCCTACGCCTCGGCGCTGGAGGCGGACAGCCACCTGAGGCTGCTGCTTGGCGCCGGGGCGGTGGACGCCGTCAGGGCAACGCAGGCCCTGGAACTGCTCGACCGTGTCCGGGCTCTCACCTGGCGGCTGATCCACCCACGCCGGTGACTGTGTCCGCGAACCTCGCCGTTCCCGTGGCCGTTCGAGCACCGACGCCGGCACCAACACCGGCACTGACACTGACACCGACCGTGTTCGTGACGGTGACCGTGTCAGTGTCCGTGACGGTGCCTGTGTCCGTGACCGTGTTGGGCCCGCGCCTCCCCCTCGGGGGGGTCACAGGAAGAGAGCTGCCTCCGCCGACAGGCCGGGGCCGAAGGCGAGGGCGACGCCGGGGAGAGGGGCGGCGGCGCGGCGCAACCGGTCCAGGATGAACAGGATGGTGGGCGAGGACATGTTGCCGCACTCGGCCAGGACGTCGCGGGAGACCGCGGTTGCCTCCGGCGGAAGCTGCAGCGCCTCGGAGGCAGCCGACAGAATGCGCGGACCCCCGGGGTGAATCGCCCAGGTGCGAATGTCCTCCAAGGTCAAGCTGTGTTGGTCGAGCCAGGCGGTGAGGGCGGGTCGCAGATGGGTGGCGATGAGGTCGGGCACCCGGGCGGAGAGGGTCATGAGGAAGCCGTGGTCCCCGATGCGCCAGGTCATGGCGTCTTCGCACTCGGGCAGCAGCCAGGCGCCGTTGGCGACGAGCCGCCAGGCGTGGCCCTCCTCCCGGGAGCCCACCACCGCAGCCGCGGCGCCGTCGGCAAAGAGGGCGTTGGCCACCGTCTGGTCGGGGTCGAAGCCGTACTGGTAGTGGAGGGAGCAGAGCTCGGCCGCCACCAGCAGGACGCCGCGGCCAGGGTCGCGCCGAGCCAGGGCATCGGCCACCCGCAGGCCGTTCAAGGCCCCCTGGCACCCCATGAACCCTACGTGCGTGCGGCCGGTGGACGCCGGCAGGCCCAGCCCCTTGATCACCTCCACGTCGAAGTTGGGGGCGAAGAAACCGGTGCACGAAACGGTGACCAGCTGGCCGACGTCACGCGGCGCGAGGCCCGCGTCGGCGAGGGCGGCCGCCGCCGCCGCCAGGGCCAGGGGACCCACCTCCCGCTCATAGCGAGCCATGCGCATAGAGGTGGATGGCCCGCGGTCGCCGGCTGAAACCGGCGGTGGAAAGAAGCTGGGGGCCTGACCGCCAGATTCCAGCAGCACGCTGGCCCGCCGCTTGACGCCGCTGCGGCGGTAGAGCACCCGCAGCGTGCGCTCCTCCTCGGGAGTGGCACGGGTAAAGGGAATGGCCATCTCCAGAGCATCCCCCTGGGCCACGCTGGCGGGCGGGAGAGCGGTGGCGAGGCCAAGGATTCTCGTAGGCATGCGTGTCTCCTAGGGTTCGGCCAGAAGTCGGGGAGAGGCGTTGATGGCCCGTACCGCCGGCGCCGCCAACTGGGGGAGAACCCGCAACAGCTGCAGGGTCGTGCCCGTCAGCCAGGGACGCCGCAGGCCGCTCGCCACGGCCCGACAGAGGCGTCGTCGTCGACCCACCCGTCGGGCGTGCTCACTCTCCCACCGCCGTCCCAGCTGCTCGTCCCAGCGTACGGCGGCGGCCGCGACCAGGGACGCCAGCGCCAGGGCGCCGGTCAGTGCCCAGGCCATGCCCTCGCCGGTGAAGGGCTCGACGTAGCCGGCCGCGTCACCGAGGACGAACAGTCGCTCTCTCGCCAGGCCCCGCCGATGAAAGGTGAGAGGAGGGGTTCCCCGCCAGCGCAGGGAGCGCAGCAGGTGGGCCAGCGGCGCGTCGGCCGCCTCGACGAGGGCCGCCGCGGCTTCCCCCAGTCCGCCAGCCCGCCTGACGAACTCCCCATCGAAGGCGGCGCCGACGTTGAGGCCGTCATTTTCGACCCGCACCAGGCCCACGTAGCCGCCTTCGCCGATCACCATCACGATGACCCCGTGCGGCACCTGCGGGGGAGCGTGGGGTGCCTGGGCCCCGGCGCCGAGGCGGGCGATAGGGGCGACGAGGGCCGGCAGCTGGTCAGCGTCTTCGATGGGGAGAGGCCCGAGGCCCGACGCGATCACCACGACATTGGCCTGCACCGTGGCCCGTTCGCCATTGCGGCTGAGGTGGACCGGCCGACCCTCATCGGTCGCGAACCCCGCATGGGCGCGGGTGCTATCCACGAAGGTGACCCCGGCGGTGGATGCGGCGGCAGCCAGCCCGGCGTCCAGAACGCCGCGGGAGATTCCCGCACCCGGTTGTAGCGAAACGGTGGCGCGCTGTCGCCGACTGTAGACCTGCAAGCGATCGAGCTGCCGGGCTCCCAGCTGCCACGGCAGGTCGCCCAGGCCGGCCGCCCGCAGCGCCGCCAGCGCAGCGGCATTGAGACACCCGCCGCACACCTTGGGGCGAGGGAACGTGGCCTTGTCCACGAGGAGCACGGCAAGACCCCGGCGGGCCAGCAGGGTTGCCTCCAGCGCCCCGGCCGGTCCGGCACCGATCACCACCGCATCCCACCGGCGGTTGGCCACGGCGGCCAGGCTGACGCTCATGGTCGCCACCAGGTGAGCAGGAAGCGAAACGGCCACCGCCAGCGGATGGTGGCCCCGGTCAAGCCAGCCGCCTCGGCCAGCGCGCGCGCCTCGGGGAGGGTGAAGGCGGCGCGCACCGAGGCCGGACCGTCGAAGCGCACCACCGGGGAGCGGGAGAGCACCCGCGTGCCCGCCCACGCCAGGGTGTAGGCGGTGGGTGACCGGACGAGATCGTTGACCACCACCAGCCGTGCTGCTCCGGCCATGGCGGCCAGCACCTCCCGTGCCAGGGGGGTGGGCAGGTGGTGCAGGAAAAGCGATGAGATGATCGCGTCAAATCCCCCAGGGACGCCGTCGCGGAGGACGTCGTGGCAAAAAAAACCGACCTGGACGCTGCGCCTTTCAGCCCGCGCCGAGGCCAGGGCGATGGCGCCCGGACTGACATCGCAACCAGTGAAGTGGAGGGGCAGATCCCGCCGGCGCGCCCAGCAGGCCAGCCGCACGGGCACGTCACCTCCGCCGGTGGCCACGTCCAGGACGCGCACCGCCCGTCGGGGATCGAGCTCGCACAGCCGGCGCAGGGGGGTGCGGAAGCTGCCGGCGGCGGCGCTCAGGAAGTTGATCCGCGCCAGACCGGCGAGGGCGTGCCGGTGCTCGGCGGCGGGGAGGGCCGGATCGTCCATCCGCTCGGGCACCAGATGGCGATCCGCCAGAGCCGCGAACGAGCTGGGGCGGGCGTTCGCCACCCCTACGACCCAACTGGCCATGATCTCGCCTCCTCCCTGCCCCAACGTGGCTGCACCGGCCCGGATTCCCCCACGCCAGGGCGGGGTTGTGTACCATGCCCGGGCCATGGGGACCCGGGTCTGGTTCACGCTGCTGCTGGTGACCGTCCTGACCCCTGCCGCGGCGGGGACGCAGCCGCTAGAGGTGACGGTACGGCCTGGCGGGGTGGCGCGCTGGCAGGGTGAAGGTGTCACCGCCTGCGCGGCCCACGGCCGCACCTGGGCGCCTCTGGGGGGAGCGTGCTACTTTCCAGTGGATCTGGAAGCCACCGGCACCGTGACCGTGGAGCGCCTCCGCGGCAACCTGAAAGAGACGGCCGTCTTGCGGGTCGGTTCTTACCCCTACCCGGAGCAGCACTTGAAGGTGGACGACCGCTTGGTGCACCTGTCCAGGCAGGACCTGGAGCGCACCCGGCGGGAAGCGGCCGAGGTGGCGCGACTGTGGGAGCTGCACACGCGCCCGCGCTTCACCCTGCCCCTGGCGGCGCCGCTGGAGGGCGAGGCGAAAGGCGGGAACTTCGGCGCTCGCCGGGTGTTCAACGGCGAGCCGCGCTCGCCCCACTCGGGCATCGACTACAAGGTGGCAGCTGGCACTCCGGTGCTGGCAGTGGCGCCCGGTCGGGTGGTGTTGGTGGGTGATCACTTCTTTGCCGGTCGCAGCGTCTACATCGACCACGGCGGGGGGTTGATCTCGATGGTGTTTCACCTCAGCCGGGTGACGGTGAAGGAAGGCGACGACGTCAAGGCCGGGCAGGTGGTGGGCAAGGTGGGCGCCACGGGGCGCGCCACCGGACCGCACCTGCACCTGGGGTTTCGCTGGCACGGTGCCCGGGTGGATCCGGCGCTGCTCCTCTCCCCCTCGTCCGAGTTTACCGTCATCCGCCCCTGACCTCGCGGCGACCTTTGCTATCCTTATTTCTTGTGGTGCTGCACGACCTCAACGAGTTTTTCCGTCTGTCCGCGGCGCTCAATTACCAGCTCTCGGCCGCTGGGGTGGGACGCGCCTCCATCATCGAGACCATTCTCGACGGGCGGCAGCTTCCCGCCGGCGAACTGACCGTACTCGAAGGTGTGCTGGCGTATCTGGAGCGCGCCTACAGCGGCAAGCAGCGGCGCCTGGGGCCGCTCGCCGTGCTCCACCCCCTGCGCGCCACGGCACTGCTGGCGCGGGCGCAGCCGCAGGTGAACCTCCTCGATCTCCTCACCGAGCTGCTGCACGACAAGTTCGAGGATATCCTGGAGTCCGACTTCCCCCAGGAGGAGTGGCAGGCGCTGGAGGGGCACCTCGCTGGACTGTTGCGCCAGATCGACCCCTCCAGCGAGTGGTACCTGATGGAGCGGCTCGACGTCCTCACCCGCCGTCCCGACGGGGAAACCTACTACCACTACATCGGTCGCGTGCTGGACCGCGCCCCGATCACGCCGGAGCTGGTGCGCGTCAAGCTGGCCGACCGGCTGGACAATACGCTGGACATGCGGATCGACTTCCGCGACCCCCTGGAGGGGGTCGATTTTTTTGCCGTCCTCTTCCGCACCATGCTGCACCAGGCAATCCCAGCGGAGACTCCGTCGCGGCCCCACCCCCAGCGCGCCCCGCTGGACGGTGCGCGGCGGCTGTATGAGCTTTTCAAGAACACCGTCGTACTGTCCCTGGTGCGCCAGCGCCTGCGCCCCGGCGACGACGCCACCGTCAAGGTTCTCTTTGACGCCATCGCCACCGCCTCCATGCGGGAGGCGCAGCGGGTGGTGTTGCACCTGTTCACCTACCACGTCACCGAGACGAGCCGCCAGCACCAGCTGCTGGCAGAAACCCTCGCCTATTGCCGGAGCGGTGGCATCTCCGCTGTCACCCGTGTCAACCTCTCCAACCGTCTGGACGGCTTGTTCCTGGAGCGCTTCGATGCGCCCTCCTCCCAGGCGCGTCAGCGCAAGCTGGAGGAGCTGTACGCCGACAAGGACCTGATGGTGGCGGCGGCGCTGGCGTTCATCGTCATCTTCATGAACTTCCGCGACGACCCCGAGTTTCTGGTGCGGGGCGTCACTCCCGCCGGAATCTCTCCCAGCTAGTCAATCGCCGCGATAGCGTCGATTTCCACCAGACACCCGTAGTGGAGCTCTCGCGTGGGCACCACGCTGCGGGCCGGGCGGTGCGCGCCGAAGACCTGAGCGTAGGCGGCGTTGACCTCCCCCCAGAGGGCGATGTCGCTGACGTACACGGTGGTGCGCAGCACGCGCTCGAGACTGCTGCCGCCGGCAGCGAGGATGGCCGCCAGGTTGGCCAGCGCCGCCCGGGTCTGAGCGCCGGCATCGCCGCGGAGCGGAACGCCGCTACCGGGATCGAGGGGGAGCTGGCCCGACACGTACACCAGGCCGCCGTGGACCACGGCCTGGCTGTAATGGCCGGCGGGAGCGGGCGCCGCCGCCGTACGGACGGCTGAGATTGCCTTCACCGGGCGCTCCAGGAGGCGACGGGGACGGCCACCGCACCGCGCAGGTGGTCCTTGGCGCGCACCACCACCCAGTCCAACCCCCCGTAGCTGAAGCGATCGCCCACGCGGGGCTCTCCGCTCAAGGGCGCCATCACCACCTCCGCCCCATCGCCCCGGTCGGCGATCACGGCGACTCCGACCCGCCTCTGCGCCGCTGCCCTGACCTCGTGTGCCACGCACGCCATGGTGTGCCTCCCCTGCAGGTTTGCCGCCGCTGAACCCGCAGTGTCACAGTCTTAGACGAAGGACAGCGGCGAAAAGTTCACCCCGGCTGGATGGGCTTCCGTTTCAGGGCAGCTGGTGCGCGAGCGGAGTGAGGCCAGCGCCACGGTCACACCGCAGACCACCAATGGCCTGCGCTGCGAGGCCGGGTTTCGCCTCCCCGGCGGTTGAACCCGGGAACTCGGCCGCTGGTTCCATTGCCAAGACACCACGAGGCCACCCCGCCCGGGAGACACCGGCACTAACACGGCCACGGGCGCGGACACCGACACGGTCACGGTCACCGGCACGGTCAGCGGCTCCTGGGCGGGCGAGGCGCCCGGCCCGTTGCAAGGTGTTCCTGGCGCGGCGCGCCGTCAGCGCAGGGCGGCGAGGTCGGGTTTGGTGCGCGACCCTTCGACCAGGAAGACGTGGCAGGAGTCACATTCGACCGGAATCGTACGGGCACCGTCGGCGGTGCTGAAGTCCCCGCTGTGACAGCGGAAACACCCTGGTGACTCCTCATGGCCGATGTGGTTGGCGTGGGTCTCCCAGTTGGTCTTCATTTCGGGAAACACCGAGCGGGCGTACACCTGCGCCGCTGCCGCGGCGGCACGGTCGACCAGTTCCCCGCGCCGGGCCACCAGGTCGGCGTGGTTGGTCTGGTAGTACTCCCTGAGCGCCTTCTCCACCCCGGCAACACCGGCGGCGTGAGTGGGATACGCAGCGGTGATGGCGACCATCGCCTGGCGCTTGAAGTAGGGCAGGGTGGCGTAGTCGGGTACGGCATCGAAGAGGGCATCCAGCGCCCGATCGGGGGGCGGAAAGTAATGGCTCGGTCGGCTGTGGCAGTCGATGCAGTCCATCAGCCGGGCGCGCTTTTCGGCATCCGCGGGCGCCTCGCCGCTGCCGCCGGGGGTGTAGACGAAGGTCTCGCCGGCGGGGGTGGTCAGCTCCACCCACAGCATTTCCTGGCGCTTCTCATCGGCCACGTAACGGATCCGGTTGTCCTGGTTGATGTGCCACCAGTGGATGCCGCCGTGCCCGCCCAGGTCCTGGCTGCCGCCGCCGGTCTTCATGAGCATGATGGTGTAGGTCGGCGTGTTGGCCTCGTCGGCGGCGTAGCGCGCAAAGGAGCGCAGCTTGTCGCCGTGGTGCTTGGCGGGCCAGTGGCACTGTTCGCAGGTCTCCCGCGCCGGGCGCAGGGTGTGAATCGGGGTGGTGATGGGGCGCGGGTAGGTGTTCCACGCCGTCGCCCACACCTGCCGCAAGCCGTCCACCTTGCTGCGGACGAACCAGGAGGCGCCGGGACCGATATGACACTCCACGCAGGCCACCTGGCCGTGGGGCGAGTCCTGGTAGGCGGTGTATTCAGGCTGCATGACGGTGTGGCAGGTGAGACCACAAAAGCGCGGCGAGTCCATGTGTTCGACCGCCAGAAACGACGCGGTGCCGAAGATCACCGCGTTGACCATCGTCAAACCCAGGACCACCACGGCTGTGGTGCGCACGTGGGGATCGTTGAAATCCAGTCGGGGGTAGGTCGGGATCGTTTCGGGTCCCACCCCGGCCCGCCACAACGCCCGCCGCCGCCGCCACATCCCGAAGGGGATGAGCACCAGGCCGAGGGCGAACACGGCCGGCAGCACGATGAACCCGAACACCGGCAAGTAAGGGTTGCGCACCTCGCCCAGGAGGTCGACGGCAATGAAGATGATGATCAGAACCGCCGTGACGGTGACCAGCCCGATGCCCAAAAGGCTCGTCAGGTTGTTGGCGTAGGTCAGCGCCTTCTTGAGCCCCGAAAATCTGGCGCTCCCCGTCTCGCTCATACACCCCTCCCCACCGGCAAGAACCGGCCAGGCTCATTATACACTATTTTCGTCAGAAATACATATTATATCTTAGTGAGTAGTATTATTTGTGATTAAATAATGTCTCAAGTAGTACCTGCGCCACCATGCCGGCGCCGTCGGGCGGAGCCGCGGGCGCGCCTCCCAGATCTGCCAGCCTCAGCGCCTCACCCACCCACTCCAGCGTCGCCACCCGGTGCGGCGGAATCGCCATGCATGCTCCCCGCTGCCGGAGGTAGGCCTCCAGGACCGGTGACTCGGGAAAGGTGGGGCGGGGCACGTAGGCAAAGGGTTTGCCCATCCCCACCACCTCGGCCACGGTGCTGTATCCCAGCTTGCCCACCACCACGTCGGCCGCCTGCACCAGGTCAGGATGGTAGAGGCCGGTGCGGTGGGGCAGCAGCACGAGGTTACCTTCCCGTCGCTCCGCCTCTGACCCACCGGGCACCACGAAAACGGCCTCGGAATGTGCTCGCAAACGCCCCACGCCATCCCATCGCCAGGGGATCCCGCCCATGGTGAGGAGCACCATCCGCTGCCCCCCGGTGATCCCCAACCGCTCGCGAGTGTCAGCCGCCGGTTGACGCGGCTGGCGCCACACGGGAGGTGCCTGCACCGCCCGCGGATCGATCGCGCAGGCTGGCTCGGTCTGCAGCCGCCGGGAAGCCCCGCGAAGCACCAGGGCGAGGTATCGTGCCGCCTCCCCCAACTCCTGGAACTGGCTCGCATAGGAGGAGTAGATCCAGTCCCAGGTGAAGTTCTCCACCACCACCGAGGGCAGCCCGGCGCGGGCCGCCACCGCCACGCCCAGCGCCGAGACGTCGCACGCCACCCCCTGGCATCCCAAGGCCTGGACCGCGTTCGCCAGTTCCTCGATAACCTCATGAGCGTAAGGAATTTCGCTTTTCAGGCGCCGGGCCGTGGCGGCGAGGTCCTCCTCCAGGGAGGTGGCCTGCACCAGCCCCACATCGCAGACGCAGGGGTGGTAGCCGAAGGAGATGGACAACGACTCTTCGAAAAACCACTGCGGGGTGGTGGTGAACAGCTCCACCCTGAGGTCCCCGAGGCGGGCCGCCAGCGCCTCGATCACCGCGCAGGCCCGCGCCGCGTGGCCGAAGCCATGGGGCGTGACGAAGTAGGCGAGTGCCCTGCTCACGTCGCCGGACCCGGCACCGCCCCCGCCTGCTGCAGCGCGGCGAGGAACTCATCCACGTCCTCGGGCGTGACGAAGACGCTACGGCTTCCCTCCACCAGCACCCCTTCGTTCAGGTGGGTTGCCGCCACCCGCACCGTGGCTCCGCCCATCCGAAAAAGACCGACGTAGTACCCGGGCATGGCCGTCCCCATGAGGCGAAGCGCCGCGGAAGGACGGAAGCGGCGCACCGTCACTCCGGCGAGGGGCCAGCGTCGCCGGCGCAGCAGCCCGGCCACCTCCAGCTCGCCGGGGCGCACCAGGTACCGCAACCGGCCAGGGGAGATGAAGAAGAGGACGAAGAGCGAGGGGAGGCCGAGCGCCGCCGCTGCCAGCGCCCAGCGCGCGATGGCCAGGCCGTCGCCGGCCGTCACGGCGATGGGCGAAACCACCAGCTCCGTGCCGATCGCCATCGCCTGGCGAAACGCCTTGCGATCCGGAGGGGTGATCACCAGGGGGCGGTCGAGCTGGGGGCTGCGCACCACCAGCGCCAGGGTCGAGCAGTTGGTGGCTTGCCAGACCGCGCCGATTCCCTCGTAGCTGAATGACCCGACGCAGAACCCGGGCATGGCCGTGCCGTGGTTCCGCCGGCCACCGCGCAGCCGAACCGATTCGACGTCGACCCCGTCGCCCAGCGCCACCTGACGCGCCTCGGTGATGACCGAGTAGCGAGCCTGCACCGTGAGTGTTCCATCGGCGATGCGGTAGACGATGCTGCGCGGCAGCCAGAACAGCGAGGCGGCAAACAGCACCCCCCCACCCGCCACGATGGACACCAGGCCGCCCAGTACGGCGCGCGCCGCCACGCGTCGGCGGGGGGGGCGAAAGATGGCGATCGGCGTGGATTCCACCGGCACAGTGTACTGCGAGACCCCAAGCGACGAGAGAACCGCCTCCTCCGGCTTGCCCCGGCACGCCAGCGTGCGCTATCGTCAGGGCGTGAAGGTGCAGCGCTGGAACCGCGAGCGACACGGTCCTTTAAACGAGGCCAAGCTGCGCCATCGGCTGGAGGAGCTGGGGTACAGCGTGGTGCGCCAGTCCTACCCCCCCGGCACCAGCCTTCCCCCCCACACCCACCAGCAGGACAAGGCCGACGCGGTGCTCGCCGGTCGGCTCCGCATCGCCATCGCCGGGGAGCGGGTCGAACTGGGCCCGGGCGATCTCATCGAGATTCCCCGCGGCTGGCAGCATGCCGTCGAGGTGGTGGGCAACCGCACCGTCATCGCTCTGGACGGCGTCAAGATCGTTCCCGCCTAGATGCCAGGTTCGCCCCCGTTGCATCTGTCCCCGTCCTCGCCCCCGGCAGGGCTACGGTCAAGCCTTGTGTTACCATATGGATCGCACCCCGTCACAGGAGTGTGCAGAAATGCGCGGGCCAGCGTGGCCCGACGCGAACGATCACAGGAAGAACCGACAAGGAGGCTGCCATAATCCGAGGGAAACGAGGTTTCAGTGAACCGCCCGACAGGGCACAGCACAGGATCAACAACCGCATTCGCCTCTCGCCCGTGCGGCTGATCGCCGCCGACGGCACCCAGGTGGGCATCGTCCCGGTGGAAGAGGCGCTGGCGCAGGCGCGCGCCGCCGGGCTCGACCTGGTGGAGGTGGCCTCCGAGGCCCGCCCCATCGTCTGTCGCATCATGGACTACGGGCGCTTCCTGTACGAGCAGGAGAAGAAGGCCCGCGAGGCTCGCCGCAATCAGACGATCATCCAGGTCAAGGATGTCAAGCTGCGGCCGGCCATCGACGACGCCGACTTCCTCACCAAGTTGCGCATGGCCGAGCGGTTCTTGAAGAAGGGCCTGAAAGTGCGCGTGACGGTGATGTTTCGCCGCCGCGAGATGCGCCGCCCGGAAAACGGCTACGAGGTGCTGGCCAGGGTGGTGGAACAGCTCGCCGGCACGGCGGTGGTGGAGCAGGAGCCGCCGGAAACCCTGGAGGGGCGCGACCTCACCATGGTGCTGCGCCCGGCCTGAGGGTCCTCGGCCCCAGGCGTGGCGCAGATCACCGGTCGTGCACCGCCAGGTGCACTATTCTCGAGTTCGTGTGAGGAGGGAGCCGTGATCACCCCCACTCTGGCTCGCATCGCCCTCGCGGCGGCACTCGCCGCCAGCGCGGCGGCCGTCCTGGACGCCGCCGATCCGCTGTCCATCTCGCCCAACCGCAACCCGGTCATGCCGGGCGAGACGGTCACCTTCACCTTCTCGCCGCCGGTGGTGTTCTCCGGCGACGCCATCACCTTCAACTTCGGCGACGGCACCGAGAGCACCGTTTCCTACTCGGTGGGCTGCGCCATCATTGGCGGTTGCGTGGAGGTGACCCACGCCTACGCCGGCCCCGGCGAGTTCACCATCCGCGGCGAGGGGACGGCGCGCGGCGTGGCCGTGGTCGGCTCCACCACCGTCACCGTGAGCGCCGCACCGCCGGATCAGGGGCGCTACATCCTCACCGCTGCCCACCTGCCCGGCTTTGGCGGGACCCTCTGGCGCACCGACCTGGAGGTGCACAACCCCGGCACCGTGACGGCCTCCTACATCATCGAACTGCTCGCCCGCAACCAGCCCAACCCCGATCCGCCGCGCGCCACCTTCACCCTCTCCGAGGGCCGCAGCGCCACCTACGCCGACATCCTCCACTCGGTGTTTTCCTTCTCGGGGGCCGCCGCCCTGCGCATCACCCCCATCCAGGGCGATGTGCTGCTGGCCAGCCGTACCTTCAATCAGACAGCGAACGGCACCTATGGTCAGTTCGTGCCGGCCCACACGGTGTCGCAGGCCATCGTCAGCGGCAAGGCCGGTCGCCTGATCCAGCTCTCCCACGACCCCTCGCTGGCCACCGGGTTTCGTACCAACATCGGGTTTGTCAGCGCCTCGGTGGTTCCCATCGACGTGGAGATCCGCTTCGCCACCGCCATCGGTCGCCACCTGGGAACCCACGCCTTCCAGCTCAAACCCTACGAGTTCAAGCAGTTCGACAAGGCGTTCGAGCTCGTCACGCGGGAGGTGGTCAACGGCGGCTACGCCACCGTGCGTACCACCACCACGGGTGGGGCGTTCTTCGCCTACGCCTCGGTGGTGGACAACCGCACCGGCGATCCGGTGTTCGTCCCGGCAGCGCTGCTGCCGTAGCGGCTGGCTCCCCCTGCAGGAGAGCTCGGCTGCCAGCGGAGCGAGCAGCCTCGGTCCCGGTCGGACCGCCGGTGGGTGGGGTACCTACTTTGGCGGCGCGTCAGCCTCCCTCGCCACGAAGCGCTCCACCGGCAGGAAGCCGCCCGTCTTGACCTCCTCGCCCCGGAACACCGCCCACTGCTGCAGCGTCGGCAGGTAGCGTCGGGTCATGTGGTGGAGCTCCAGCGCCGAGTTGGCCAGGAACAGGTACACCACCCGCGCCGGGTTGAAGGGGTTGGGCACGGCCAGGAAGAGGCCATCGTCGGGGTGGGCGTAGCTGCCGCCGAGGAAGGAGAACGCCCCGTTCTTCAGGACCACCGGCAGGTGCTGGCGCAGCCGGGCGGTGAAGGAGTTGTCCTGGGGCGAGCCGAGCACGATGAGGTCGTGGGCCGCCGCGGCCGCCTGGGAGAGCTCACAGTCCTTGACCACCGGCACCAGCACCTCGGTGTAGGCGTCGGCGAGGGTGGTCTGCAGGCGCAGCGCCAGGGTGTGGTTGGCCTCCTCCTGGCGAGAGGTGCCATGGACGATCAACGTGTCCTCGAAGCGGTCCAGGAAACTGGCCCAGGTGTACGGGTTGGCCAGCGGCACCGGGATGTCGAAGGTGGGGTTGAAGATCACCCGATCAGGCCGGGAGGGAAGCGCCCAGCTCACCTCGGTGCGCGCCCCCTGGACCTCCAGCGGGCGCAGCGCGGCAACCCCCCTGGCTTCCACGGCGACCGCGGTGAGAAAGTGGTAGGGCTCCCCCGCCTGGGTGACGGTGATTTCCAGCCGCCACCCCTCCTTGACCTTGCCGCCGCGTACGGCGACCGCCGGATCGGGCAGGCCGGTGCGCTCGCTCCACTGGGCCAGAAAGGGCGCCAGCGGGCGGCGGGCGATCTCCTCGGCGAGGGCGACGAACTCGGCGGCGCCCATCTCCCGCCCGGCAAAGCGGGCGTGGGCCTCCCTCATCACCTCGAGAAAGGTGGCGTTCCCCAGCAGCAGGCGAAGCTGGTGCAGGGCAAACGTCCCCTTGAGGCGCGGCAGGTGGTAGGGAGCGTAGCGGTCGTAGGCCACGCCGGCGGCGCGGGCGGGTCGCTCCCCCTCGCTGGCCACCAGAGTGAGGTAGCGGGCGTTGAGCTCGGCGAGGCGATCGGCGAGCTGCCGATAGCCCTCCTCGGCGGCCGCCGGCAGCTCCTGCAGCAGCCGCCAGTAGGCGGCCGAGCCCGAGGTCAGCCACTGGTCTCCGGTCGCAGCCGGAAACACCGTGCCTTTCCATAGCTTCCGCTGATCCACCGAATAGCGCCCCGCCATCGCCCCCAGATCCACCCGCCCCGCCGGCGGGGGCGCTCCCACTCCCGCCTTTGCCAAGCGATCCGTGCGCGCCGACTTGAGCATCTCGGTGATCACCCCGGGGGAGGCGGTGGCGTACCCCAGCGCCAAGTGGGGAACCGCGCCCGGCAGGTCGGGCATGCGCCGGTTGCCCTTCTCGGGGAACTTCTCGCGCAGCGTCACCTTGCCGTGATGGGCCAGGAATACCAGCTCCCGGGCCATGGCGGTGGTGGTGATCTTGCCGTCGCAGGCATGCGGCCGGTTGACGGGGGAGGAGGCCCACAGGCGCACCGCCGCCTGCTCGTCGATGCGTCCCCGGAACTCCTCCCAGAAGCGCCAGAAGGCCACGTCCCGGTTGGTGGGGGCGAAGGCCACGTCGAACGGCGCATCGTCGGCCTGCACCGCGTACTCCCGGCGCACCGCGGGGTCGCGGGCGTTGTTGTTGGACCACAGGAATCCGGGGGTACCAAAGGGGGCCTCGGCGTCCCCCGAGCGCCACAGCCGGCTGGCCCGGGTGCCCAGCAGGAGGATCGCCACCTCGCCGGTCTTCACATCGGCGATGGGCCAGTCGTTGGTGTACATGCCGTTGTTGCGCTCGCGCAGGATGGCGGCCACCTGGTCGATGGAGGAGGCGTACTGCGCCGCCCGGCGGATACGGCTGGACTGGGGAGTGCCGGTGGGGTCGAAGGGGGTCTGCGCCACCGTGGTCTCGCCGATCACCAGGCCGGCGTCGTTGATGTAGAAGTCCGCCCCCGAGTGGATGCCGCCCGGAAAGGTCTGCATCACCAGCCGGTGCCCGCTGGACGGCTCGATGTCCAGCAGGACGTTCCAGTGCACCCCGGTGTAGCCGCCCCACATGAAGATCTGCCCGAACACCACCTCCCCCGAGGCGGTGGCCGGACCGGTGGCGGCGAACGACGAACAGCGGTGCACGGTTTCCGGGATCTTGAGCTCCTCCAGCGGGAAGGCGAAGCTCTGGCCGGACAGGGCGTGGGGGGTGACGCGCAGGGCCGAGGCCATCTGCCCCAGGTCGATCACCGAGTTCAGCGTCACCACGTCCAGAAAGTCCACCTTCTTGCCGTGCAGCGTCGCTCCCTTGTGGGCTGCGCCGTCGGCAATGCCCCGCATCTCGGTGAGTTGCTCGGCGTCGAAGCCGCGCAGCAGCAGGGCGTCGGCCTGAAAGCGCAGGGTCGCCCACCCCGCCGCCGGGTCCTTCTCGTTCTGCTGCACCGAGAGCTTGCGCGCGTACTCGACGATCTCGTCGGCGAGCAGGGCGCCGTGCTGGAACCCGCGCTGGTAGGGCTCCCCCTCGATGTGTACGAAGATCCAGCCGCGGTGCTCGAAGCGATACCCCTCCCCCTGCCAGCGCACCGCCTCCAGCGCCAGGAAGTCGTCGATGTTCGTCACCTCCTCCACGCGCAGGTCGTCGAACCAGGCCGTACCGGTGGCGGTGCCGTTGAAGCCCAGGTGCAGGCGCAGGCGATCCTGTGCCCGAGTGGCCACGAACACCTCCTCCACCTGCGTCCAGTCGCTGTCGCCCCCCACCGCCGGGGAGTGGTTGGTGAAGGGGAACGACGCCATGGCCAGGCAGGCGGGCAGCGCCGTGGGGTAGCGCGCGGTGGGATCGGCCAGCGCCCCGGCAGTGCGGATCCAGCCGGAGAGGCGGTACAGGCGCCCCACGGACAGAGCAATCTCAGTCGACTCGACCGTCACCTCGGCCGGGGTGACGGAGGTGACCTTGAGGCTCGCCGCCCCGCTGCGGGCCACCCGCCAATCGCGCTCCACCGCGCTGCCCGGCGGCGCCACCACCCGCCACCCCGCCGGAGCACCGCCGCCAGGCTCCTCGAAGTCGAAACGGGCAAGCAGCGTACCGGCATCGGCAGGGGCGCTCGCGGCGACCAGCACAGCGCTGACGGCAAGGGCGAGAGCGCGACGTTGCAGGGTCATCCAGCACCTCCCCCGGCGGCGGGGAGCTGGGCACTCCCGGCGCCACGGGCGACGATTGTAGCGGCAGGCGGCCGGAGGAAACACGGCTTCGGAGCCCCGCATGGACTCTCCGGGTCGGCCGTGGCACCCTCCACCGATGAAAGGAGTCACCATGCCGCTGCCTCGCCTCTCCCCGGTGCTGGGCGTCCTTCTCGCCCTCCTCGCCGCCGCCCCGGCCACCGCCCAGGACAACCTGTGGCTCGTCTCCGCCGGGGGGGGCGCCACCAACCGCTGGTTTTCCCTGGATGTGGACGACCCCATCGACGCCATGGAACTGCGCGCCGGCTGGGGAAGGCCGCTGTCCGCGCGCCTCGCCTGGTTGGTCACCCTCGACCACGGCAGCTACGCGCTTCCCGGCCGCCCGTGCGCGTCGTCGTGGGGCCTCGCCCCCCAGCTCCGCTACACCCGTGGGCGACTCCTGCTGGATGGCGGCATAGGTCTGATGTACAACGACATAGAAAGCAAGGGGTACACCTACAGGTACAAGTGGACCCCTCAGGCCGGGGTGGGAGTGCATCTTTTCCGCACCGCCGCCATGGAGCTGACCCTCTCCTACTCCCTGGTTCACTACAGCCACTCCCTCCTCACCGACCGCCGCAACATGGGGATCAACCTCAACGTCTTCCGCCTGGGTGTGCTCTGGCGGCGCTGATACCCTCGCCGCCTGCGGCCCCGGCGAGTACGAGAAACGGTCCCGCAAGCTTGCAGGGGAACCCTCGCCGCTGATCCCTGCCCCGATTGCCAGGCGAGCCCCACCCCGGGAGCCCTCGACCCGGAAGGAAGTTCAGTGAGACGACACCATGGCTATGCCAGGTACCGATGACGTTTCCGGTCGGCCAGGTACAGGATGCGGCGCAGGTCGGCGAGCAGGCGCCGGGGGTCGATGGGCTTGGTCATGAAACCCTCGGGGGGCGCCACCGGACGGTCGTAGATGAGGCGGCGCAGCTCCGGCTTGCCGGTGATGATGCACACCGGAATCTCGGCCACCGCCTCGTCGGCTCGCAGCTCCGCCAGCACCTCGGCGCCGTCCTTGCCGGGCATGGAGAGGTCCAGGGTAATGAGGTCGGGGTGAACGACCCGGGCGGCGTCCAGGGCCGCGTCCCCGTCCGCCACCGCGAACACCTCCGCCCCGGCGTCCTCCAGGAGAGTGGTGAGGTAGGTGCGGACGTCCTCGTCGTCGTCCACCACCAGGATGCGCCGCCCCGTGAGGTCCTCCGGGTGCCCACCGGCGTCCATGGCCGCCCCCTTTCCCCCCGGTGAACAATGTAGAGCTCCTCCGGCGCCGCCGCCAGGAAGGGCGACGCCCCGGAGCACCCGCCGGTGCCCCGAGGCGGAGGGAAAACCCCGGAGCGGGAGCCACCGCTACTGGCCGGCCACCGCCTTGACCTGCAGACTGATGCTCACCTGGACGTCGTCGCCGAGGACGAACCCACCGCTGTCCAGGGCGCGGTTCCAGACGATGCCGTAGTCTTTGCGGTTCAACGTGGTGGCCGTCTCGAACCCGGCCTTGGTGTTGCCCCAGGGGTCCTTCACCGTGCCGGTGAACTCCACCGGCAGCGTGATCTCCCTGGCCACACCGTGCATGGTGAGGGTGCCGGTGACGTCGAAGCGGTTGTTGCCCTTGGGCTGGATCTTGGAGCTCACGAAGGTGATGGTGGGGAACTTCTCCACGTCGAAGAAGTCGGCGGAGCGCAGGTGCTTGTCGCGGTCAGCGTTGCCGGTGTCGATGCTCGATGCCTGGATGGTGAAGCTGACCCGCGAGGCCGCAGGGTTGGCCTGGTTGGTTTCCACCCGCCCGGAGAATTCCCGGAAGGAGCCCCGCACCTGACTCACCAGGTGGCGAATGCGGAAGCTCACCTCCGAGTGGGCCACGTCGATCTCCCACGCCTGGGTCTGCTGCGCCAGCGCCGGGGACGCCGCCGCGATCGCCACGAACACTGCAAATACCTTGAAAGATTTCAGCATGCTTGTCGTCCTCCTGGTCTTACGAGAGTCCCGCCTCACCGCTCTTAGCGCGGCCAGACGACCACGCCGAGAGCGAGGAAAGTGACTTCGCACTTTCCCAACGGTTCAACCGAGGGAGAACATTCCTAGGCCGAGAAAGCGGCCAGTACCCGCAGCACCTCGTCGATGTCCGCCTCGGTGTGGGCGGCGTTGACCTGAAAACGAATCGTCTCGCTGCCCCGCGGCACCACCGGGAAGGTGAGCCCCACCACCAGCACCCCGTGGGCGAAAAAGTGCTCCACCAGGGCGCGGGCGCGCGCGGTGTCGCGCACCAGGAGGGGCACCACCGGGTGGGGCCCGGGGATGGACTCCCACCCCAGCCGGGCGATGCCGGCGCGGAACTGGGCGATGCGGGCGTGGAGGTGTTCGAGCCGTCGCCGCCCCTCGGGGCCGTCCACGATCTCCAGGGCGGCGCTGGCGGCGGCGCAGTCGGCCACCCCCAGGGGGTTGGTATAGATGTAGGTGTCGGACTTCTGGCGCACCGCCTCGATCACCTCCGGGGAGGAGGCCACGAACCCGCCGTTCACCCCGAAGGCCTTGCCGAAGGTGCCGATGACCACGTCGGCCCGCGCCCCGGTGTACTCCTCGGTGCCGCGGCCGGTGGCCCCGAAGGCGCCGATGCCGTGGGAGTCGTCGATGACCGTCACCAGCCCCTGGGGGAAGCGCTCCCGGTGGGGCTCCAGGCGGCGGTTGATCTCGTCCAGGGGGGCAAAGTCCCCTCGCATGGAAAAGATGCCGTCGAAGATCACCACCACCCGCTCCGTCCCCGGAGGAACCTCCTCCAGGCACCGGCTGAGCCCGTCCATGTCGTTGTGGGGATATATCGTCCGGTTCTCCTTGGGGACCCCGGCGATGCGCATGGCGCGGATGATGGAGTTGTGGTTGAGCTCGTCACCGATCCAGAAGGTGCGGGGGTTGCCGATGGCCAGGGCCTGCCCCAGGTTGGCGGTGTAGGCGGAGTTGAAGATCTTGGCGGCCGGCCGCCCCACGAAGGCGGCGATGCGCGCCTCCAGCTCCACGTGGTGGCGGAAGGTGCCGTCGATGAAGCGCACCGCCCCGGGGCCCACCCCGAACTCGTGGGTGGCGGCATCGGCGGCAGCCACCAACGCCGGGTGCTGGGACAGCGACAGGTAACTGTTGGAGTTCATGCGGATGAACTCCTTCTCCGAGCCGGCCAGGCGGTAGCGGGGGCCCTTCTCCCCCGTTGGGGGAACGTACCCCACGATCACCCGCTCGGGGGCCTTGGCCCGGCCCTCCTGGCGCAGCGCCTCCACCTCGCTCACCAACGCTCGATTGAGTTTCTCCAGCGACACGCGGCACCTCCTCGCTCCGTCGCGGCAAGGCTAGCACCTCCCGCCCTGGCGTATCATGAAGCGATGTCCGCTCCCAGGCTTTCGGTGGTGATCCCCATCTACAACGAGGAGCAGACCATCCCTCTGCTGCACCAGCGCCTGCTGGCCACCCTGGAGGGCCTGGGCACCCGCTTCGAGGTGGTGTACGTGAACGACGGCAGCAGCGACCGCTCCCTGGAGTTGCTGCGGGAGCGCCAGCACGACGACCCCCGCATCGTGGTGGCAGAGCTGTCCCGCAACTGGGGGCACCAGGCGGCCCTCACCGCCGGCCTCGCCCTCGCCCGGGGCCAGGGGGTGGTGCTCATGGACGGGGACCTGCAGGACCCGCCGGAGCTCATCCCCCAGCTGGTGGCCGCCTGGGAGGCCGGCGCCGAGGTGGTGGTGGCCCAGCGCACGGCGCGTCAGGAGCGGCCCTGGCGCCGGCTGGCCTTCGCTTTGTTTTACAAGCTCTTCGCCTTCCTCTCCGACTACCCGATCCCCCTCAACGCCGGGATCTTCGGCCTGCTGGACCGGCGCGCGGTGGAGGCCATCAACGCCCTGGGGGAGGTCAACCGCTTCCTGCCGGGTCTGCGCGCCTGGGTGGGGTTCGCCACCCGCACCGTGCCGTACGCCCGCCAGGCCCGCGCCCAGGGGGAGCCCAGGCAGAGCCTGCTGCGGTTGGCCCGCTACGCCTTCGACGCCATCTTCTCCTTCAGCTACAAGCCGCTGCGCCTCTCCCTGGCGGTCGGGGCGGCGGTCTCCCTCTTCTCGCTGGTGTACGGGGTGGTGCTCATCGTGGCCCGCCTGATGGGCACGGGGCTGTTCGGCATCCCGGTGGTGCACGGCTACACCAGCACCATCGTGGCGATCCTGTTCCTGGGGGGCACCCAGCTCATCTGCGTGGGCATCCTGGGGGAGTACATCGGCCGGGTGTACGACGAGGTCAAGCGGCGGCCCCTCTATCTGGTGCGGGCGGTGCACCGCTGCCCCGGCGGCCCCCCCGCGTAGCAGTCCCCCGGCCAGCGGTGACCGTCGAGACAGGCCCCGCCTCGGGGCCCGTCACCTCTCCCCGGCCGCGTGCCACAGGGCGGGAGCTGCCAGCGGCTCCAGCTTCTCCCCTTCTCGGCCCCAGCGCACCGCAAGACACGCCTCCCCCACTCCGTTGCGGTACTCCAGCCGCAGGGGGTACCAGCCCAACTCCAGCACCACGGTGGTGCGGGTGGTGGCCAGGGAGGCGTTGCTGAGCAGGGTGCGTTCGCCGAACCACAGGACGGCGCCGTCGTCGGAGAAGATCTCGAAGACGTAGCGCCCCCCCTCGGCTACCTGCAGGTAGCCCTCCGCCCGCAGTTCCCCCGGACGGTTGACGAACTCGTTGGCCCCGCAGGGCAGCTCCAGGGAGGTGATCACCACCTCCTCCCCGGCCGCCCCCGGCTCCCACACCCGCCGGGCCCGCCAGCCCGGCTGGAGCAAACCGCGGGGGGCGGGAGAGGCCTCCAGCCGGCTACCGGCCGGGATGTCCCGGTGTTCGGGGTACTCGAGGATGTGCAGCAGCTCGGCCCCGGCCACCCGCACGGCGAAGACGGGGGGCCGCTCGGGGTGGCGCCAGTCGCCATGGGTGTCGAAGGTCTTGAGCAAACCCCTGAGGAGGTTCACCTTGTAGTGCGGGCGCTCCTCCCAGCCGTTGACGAAATGCAGGCGGCTGCGGTCCACCTTGAAGAAGTGCTGCCCCGGAATGGTCAGCCACACCCGCGATCCAGGGGGAGCGTGGGTGTTGAGCCAGCGGGCCGCCTCCGCCAGAGACACCCCCCAGTAATCCAGCTCGAAGTGGCGCTGCGCCCCCGCCGTGCCGCCGGTGAGGGCGTTGAAGAACACGTTCTGGTAGGGGTGGTACACCACGTTGGTGCGCAGGAGGGAAACGATCCAGAGGATCCCGGCAGCGGCCGCCGCCCCGCGCCAGAGGGGACGGCGCCGGCGGAGCAGCTCCCCCAGACCCACCGCCGCCCCGGCAGCCAGCAGCGCCACCGCCGGCAGCACCGTGAGGTAGTGGCGCAGGCCGTCCAGCTTGGGGGCCCCCGAGGCGATCTGCACCAGCGGCGGGGTGAGCAGCCACACCCACCCCAACGCCCAGCTGCCCGCCTCTCCCCGGCGCGCCGCCGCTACCCGCACGGTGAAGACGAGGGCCACCGCCAGCAGGGCCAGCACCACCACCGGCGTGTACACCCCCAGCATGACGAAGGGGAAATGCCAGGGCACCTCGTGGGCCCGCACGTGCTCCCCCAGGTAGAAGACGTACTCGTTGTACACGTGCTCCCGGAAGGTGGCCAGGGTCTCATCGAGGCGCAGCAGCGGCTGTGACCGGTAGTACGGCCACACCAGCGGCACCGTGGCCACCGCCCCCAGGCCGCTGACCCCCCCCAGCAC
>JABRVY010000543.1:0-3703 GCA_039961755.1 Acidobacteriota bacterium
GGGCGGGAAAGGAGGCCCGGGGGTTTTGCAGCAGCAGCCACTCGATGACGAGGACTTCCATCTCTGGCACGGCGCGGGCGGAGCGGTTGAGGCGTACCTCGAGCAGCAGCTCGGCCGCCACGCCGCCGTTCCACACCCGCAGGGTCTGGCCCAGCGGGTGGTCCAGCTCCAGTTGCAAGCTGGGACTCGAGAACCCTTTCGCGCGCAGCAGGTTGAAGATGCCGAAGCGCTCCAGCATCAGCTCCACGCCGACCTTCGAGTAGTAGTTCAGGAAGCGGGTCTGGCGCGGCACGCCGGGCAGAATGCCCACCAGATCCTCCTCGGTGAGCCCCCAGTCGCTGTCGGCCGTCGTCGAGGTGAGGGCGAGGGGATCCAGCCGCGCCTTGATCTGTCGAAAACGTAGCAGGGTCAACTCCTCGTTGTCGGGCGGCTCGATGGCGCGACCGGCCAGCAGCCAGGCGAAGAAGCGGGCCGAGTACCGCCACGCCTCGTCACCGTAACCGCCGCCCAGCAGGACCACGAGAGGGATTCGCCGCCCGAGGGCCAGCTCGGCCACCAGCCGATCGCGGGCGAGAATGCCGTCGGCGGTGAGGCGCCAGTTGCCGAGGGCGTCGCCAGCGGCCACGTCGCACCCGGCGATGTAGATGATGAGATCGGGGGAGAAGCGTTCGACCACCGGGGGCAAGGTCTTGAGCAGGGTGCCCAGGTATGCCTCGTCCGCCACTCCAGCCCCCAGGGCGATGCTGGTGGATTCCACCGCCGCCGTATCCCCCCAGTGGTCGTTGTGGATCGAGTAGGTATGCACGGTGGCGTCCTCGGCGAAGGCGGCGCGGGTGCCGTTGCCGTCGTGGAGGTCCAGGTCCACCGCCAGCACCCGCCCCTGCCAACCCCGCTGGCGCAACCGGCGGATGGCCACCACCACGTCGTTGAAGACGCAAAACCCCATGCCGCGATCGGCGACGGCGTGGTGGAAGCCGCCACCCAGGTTGGCCCCCACGTTGCCCGAGGCGAGGGCGATGCGGGTCGCCTGGATGGTCCCTCCCACCATCAGGCGCTGCAAATCGAGGATGCGTTCCCGCTCCTCCTCGCTCACCGGGGTGCCCAGAATGGAGGTCAGGGTGGAGGCGCGCTGCAACGTTTCCACGTACTCCGGCGTGTGAGCCAGCAGCAGGTTCTTCATCGCCGCCGGGCGGGGGGTGGAGATCTCCTCGTGGGTGATGAGCCCTTCCTCGGTGAGGAAGGCGAGGATGCGATCGGCGCGCAACGGGTCGAGGGGCACCCCCCAGAGGTGACGGTCATAGGCCGGGTCGTACACGAACCGCGCCCGCGGCGGACGCAGGACGAACCGCGCCCTCCGCACCTGCCGGCGCACCAGCCGCACCCCGCGCTGCAGCACGCCCCCGCCGCTGGAGCGCCCGCGGTCTGCATCCCGGAAGGTCGGATCCATTCTCTCATCCTACCCTCCCCGGTGTTCCTCGTCACCGGCGGAGCCAGCCGCCGCCCTTGACAGCGGCGCGTCGGGGCGCCACGTTGGAGATATCGGAGGGGGAGGACAGGGGTCGGCCACGAGGGTGAGCCCTCGTGCCCTGATCGCGAGGAGGAAGCCATGCCGAAACTCAAGGCACCACTGATCTTTCTATCCGGATTGCTGGTGGCCGGGTTGGCGGCGGCGGAGGACATGGTGCTGCCGGCCTTCGCCTACCAGGCCGGCGGCAAGGGGGGCAACCGCTGGACCACCGAGGTGTACATCGCCAACCCCCACCCGGTGGAGGTATCGGTACGCCTGGTGCGGGCCATCGTTTCAGACCAGCGCGCCGAGCGACCCTGCCTGCCGCGCAGCGTGGTGGAACGTCGCGTTCCCGCCTACACCACCATCGCCTGGCCGGCCAGTCAGATCGCCCGGGACCTGGGGTGTGTGGATCGCCTGCTGGGGGCTCTGGTCTTCGCCGCCGACCGCCGGCTGGAGATCACCGGCCACATGGTCAACGAGCGGGGGGCCATGAACGTGTCGCGAGAGGACCTGCTGCGCGGCTTCGGCCAGGTCATCCCCGGCATCCCGTGGTCCGAGCTGCCGGGGCCGAGGGTGGTGTGGATGCTGCCCGGACTGATCTGGCACCCGGGACCCTGCGGGCCGCCGCTTTTTGATCTCCACCTCCACTTGGTCAACCCGGGGACGGCCAAGGCGACGGTGCGCCTCGGGCGAGACCGCGCCGGCAGGCCGGGACGGCTCACCATCAACGGGGTGGAGGTGACGACGCCCTACGAGCTGGCCCTGGAGGGAGAGTCCTGGCGACAGCTGCGGGTCAGCGCACCCGAACCCCTGCTGACCGTGTGCATGGCTCCCGAGCTGGTGGACCTCTTCTTCACCAGCGATCAGCCGGTGGCTTGCTACGTGTCGGTGGTGGACCGCACCACCAACGACCCGCGCACGGTCCTGCCGGTGGCCACGCTGGAGTAGCATCCAGCTGCTCGCCGGGCAGCGAGCAGGCGTGGCGGCTACAATGCCCCGGCACTGGAGGTGCCCATGTTGCGCCTGCTCCTCCCTTTGCTTCTGGCTGGTGGTGTGGCCGTGGCCGCCGCCCCGCGGCCCCGCCAGGTCGGGGTGGTGATCGGCATGCTGCCGCCCGGGCCCCACAACGCCATCACCGATGTGCCCGGGGTGCGGGTGGGACACGCCACCCTGGTGGAGGGGGAGGAGGTACGCACCGGCGTCACGGTGGTCCTTCCCCACCCAGGCAACCTCTTCCAGGACAAGGTTCCCGCCGCGGTGGCGGTGTTCAATGGCTTTGGCAAGCTCATCGGGCTGTCCCAGGTACGCGAGCTGGGGGCGCTGGAGACCCCGATCGCCCTTACCTCCACCCTGTCGGTGTGGCGGGTGGCCGATGCCCTGGCCGAATGGACCCTGGAGCAACCTGGTAACCAGGAGGTGATCTCGGTCAATCCGGTGGTGGGGGAGTGCAACGACGCCCGCCTCTCCGACATCCGGCGGCGGCCGGTGGGACGCAGCGAACTGCGTCAGGCGCTGGCTGCCGCGGCCGGCGGGCCGGTGGCGGAGGGGTCGGTGGGAGCCGGCACCGGGACGGTGTGTCTGGGGTGGAAGGGCGGGATCGGCACCTCCTCCCGGCGGCTCCCCGCCTCCCTGGGCGGTTTCACCGTCGGGGTGCTGGTGCAGACCAACTTCGGCGGGGCCTTGACCATCGCCGGCGTGCCGGTGGGGCAGCTGCTCGGGCGCTACAGCTTCAAACAGGCGCTGGAGGCCGACTCCGGCGGTTCCTGCATGATCGTCATCGCCACCGACGCCCCCCTGGACGCCCGCCAGCTGGAGCGGCTGGCGGCACGAGCCCCCCTGGGGCTGGGGCGGGCCGGTTCCTTTGGGGCCGGCGGCAGCGGCGACTACGCCATCGCCTTCTCCGCCCACCCCGAGGTGCGCCTGCGCCACGGCGAGCGGCAACCCAGGCCGGCTCCCCGGCTGGGTGATGATGCCCTTTCTCCCCTCTTCCTGGCGGTCATGGAGGCCACCGAGGAGGCGGTGGTCAACTCGCTGTTCGCCGCCACCACCGTCGCCGCTCGGGGGCGCACGGTCGACGCCTTGCCGGTGGCGCAGGTGCTGGACCTGCTGCGGGCTCGCGGTGCCCTGGCCGAACCCCAATAGAGGAGCGGGCGTGGCGACGGACAGCCCGGCGGGACGACGCGGGGGAGGGAC
>JABRVY010000544.1:0-1357 GCA_039961755.1 Acidobacteriota bacterium
CCCACCACGTCCACCGACCCGCTCCCTGCCACCTCCACGTGTTGCCCCCGACCCAGCTCCTCCAGGGCCCCCAGCAGGTCCCGGTAGCGAGCGGCGCGCTCGAACTCCTCGGCCTCGGCGGCGCGGTGCATCTGGGCCTCCAGGCGGGGCCGGAGCTCGCCCATGCGCCCCTGCAGCAACAGCACCACCTCATCCACGGCGCGGCGGTACTCCTCCCGGGTGGTGAGCCCCGCCACGCAGGGTCCCAGGCAGGCCCCCATGTCGAAGTACAGGCACGGCCGCGGCAGGAACCCCTCCCGCCGCGGCTCCCAGCGGCAGGTGCGCAACTGGGTGCGGGTGCGGATGAGCTCCATCACCCGCGCCGCCATGTGCCGGCCCAGGTAGGGCCCGAAGTAACTGTGGCCGTCGTCCCTCACCCTTCGGGTGACGAGGGCGCGGGGAAACTCCTCTCCCGTGGTGATCTTGATGTAGGGATAGGTCTTGTCATCGCGCAGGGTGATGTTGTAGCGGGGTCGGTGCTGCTTGATGAGGCGGTTTTCCAGGATCAGGGCCTCCACCTCGGTGGCGGTGACCACGAATTCCAGCCGACGGGCGGCGGCCAGCATGGCCGCGGTCTTCCCCTCGAGGTTGCGGGAAAAGTAGCTGCTGACCCGGCGCCGCAGGTTCTTGGCCTTGCCCACGTACAGCACCCGCCCGCGGGCATCCTGGAACTGGTACACCCCCGGCTGCTCGGGCGCCTGGCGGGCTCGCTCGGCCAGCAGGTGATCGCTCATCGGTGCTATTCCATCATGCCCCACCCGCGAAACGCCCAGAGGTCCGCCGCACCGACCCCGGTCTTGCGGCCGCCGCAGCAGGCCCCTTGACCCAACTCCGGCACCGACGCTAGAGTTCGCCCGTGCGTATCGGGCGACTGGGGGCGGTGGTGATCCTCCTGGCCGGCATTCTCTCGCCGTGCGAGGCGGCCATCCCCGCATGCCCGGACGGTGGGAAAGGGCGCGGCGCGACCGTCGAGGCAGCCAGCAGGCAGGTGGCCGTCGGACACGTCCACTCCCACCCCCATCGCGCCGCTCCCCACCACCATCACGCCGCTGTGGGGACGGTGACTCCGAGGTTGGCCCCGCCCGTGGATGTGGTCATGGCTCCGGCCGACCTGCCGCCTGATCCCCGCAACCCCGAGACCCTGCCGGCCGCGCGGGCGTTGCCTTCCCGGCAGGACTCCGCCCTGCCGCTGCACATCCTGCTCTGCACCCTCCTCTCCTAGGAGCCTGTTGCGCATAGGTGCGGTGCAGATCCGGGACGAATGCTTCGCGTCGCGGCTGAAAGGGCTTGTTTTTCTGGGTGGATGCGTGATAAGTTA
>JABRVY010000545.1:0-29959 GCA_039961755.1 Acidobacteriota bacterium
GGCGAGGGCGGTCCAGTCCAGGGGGGTGGGCAGCTCCTTGAGCCGCCGCAGGGCCGCCACGTCCGCGGCAGTCGTGGGCAGGTCCCGGGCCAGGTCAAACTCCTCAGAGGGTGGCAAGCAGTTCGTCATAGCGGGATTCCAGCCCGCGGCGGGCCATGTGAGCCCGCACCTCGTCCCGGTTGACGCCGGGCAGGGTGAGGAGAAACCTCAGATCCGCCAGATCCTGGTACAGGCGGGAGGGGTCCGACGCCATCGCCGCCGCCTTCATGGCGGCCAGGTGCTCGGGTCTGGGCAGGAGCAGCGGTTTTCCGTCGGGCCCGGGGACGGGGCGGGCCTGGGCGAAGAGGGTATCCGCCGTGCTCCCCCGCACCCACACCACGTCCACCCGGCCGAGGGCCGGGTCCGGGTGGAAGTGGTTGGAGTACCCCGCCGAGCGGTGCACCGTCTCGTACCCCAGCCGCTCTAACTCGGCGATGACGCCCTCGGCGCCGCTGGCGTCGGCAACGAGGTCCACATCGAAGGTGGTGCGGCCCATCCCGTATGCCGCCAGGGCGAGACCCCCGCACAGCGCCCAGCGCACCCGGTGCCGGTCGAGGACAGGAACCAGCAGCCCGATCACGCGCGCGAAGTCCATCCCTCAAGCCCGTGCCAAAGCATAGCAGCCGATGAGCCCAGCCACGGCGGTTCTGGCAAGCCGAGGGATATCGGCGGGGTGGTGGATCTACGCCCCCACACCGGCTGACGTTGCCGGGTCTGCCCGGGGCTGCTAGGATGCCGGCGTCCGCGCACGCGGGCGCCTATGCGCAACCACGAAACCCTGCTCATCCTCGACTTCGGCTCCCAGTACACGCAGCTCATCGCCCGCCGGGTGCGGGAGCTGGGGGTGCGCAGCGAGATTCGCCGGGGCGACCTTTCGTCCTCGGAGCTGCGCGCCGTTTCACCCATAGGGGTGGTGCTGTCCGGGGGGCCCTCGTCCATCTACGAGGAGGGGGCGGTACGCCCCGACCCCGCCGTCTTCGACCTGGGCGTCCCGGTGCTGGGGATCTGCTACGGGCAGCAGAGCATGGCTCAGCTGCTGGGGGGGCAGGTGGAGCCGGCGGGGGCCCGGGAGTACGGGGCAGCGGAGATCGAGGTGGACCTCTCTTGCCCCCTGTTCGCCGGCACGCCGCCGCGGCAGCGGGTGTGGATGTCCCACGGCGACCGCGTGGGGCGCCTGCCGGCGGGGTTCGTGGCAGTGGGGCACACGCCCAACTCCCCGGTGGCTGCCATGGCCGACGGAAGCCGTCGCTGGTACGGCATCCAGTTCCACCCCGAGGTGCGGCACACCGAGTGGGGGCGGCAGATCCTGGACAACTTTCTGAACCTGTGCGGCGCCCGCCGCGACTGGAACCCCGCCTCCATCCGGCGGGAGGCGGTGGAGGCGATCCGTGCCCGGGTGGCGCAGGGTCGGGTGATCGTGGCGCTGTCGGGGGGGGTCGACTCCACGGTGACGGCGCTGCTCTGCCGGGAGGCGGTGGGGGAGCGGACGGTGCCCATCTTCGTGGACACCGGGCTCTTGCGCCTGGATGAGGGAGACAAGGTGGCGGAGCGCTTCGCCCGCCACGGCCTGCCAGTGCAGCGAGTGAACGCCGCCGAACGCTTTCTTGCCCGCCTGGCCGGGGTGGACGACCCGGAGGAGAAGCGCCGTCGCATCGGCCACGAGTTCATCGCGGTATTCCAGGAGGAGGCGGCGCGCTTTCCGGACGCCCGCTACCTGGCCCAGGGGACGCTGTACCCGGACGTCATCGAGTCCACCTCCGTGCGCGGGCCCTCGGCCACCATCAAGACCCACCACAACGTGGGGGGCCTGCCGGAGAAGCTGGGACTGGAACTCGTCGAGCCGTTGCGGGGGCTCTTCAAAGACGAGGTGCGCCGGGTGGGGGAGGAGCTGGGGCTGCCGGAGGAGTTCGTCTGGAGGCATCCCTTCCCGGGTCCTGGGCTGGCGGTGCGGGTGCTGGGTGAGGTGACACCCGAGCGGGTGGCGCTGCTGCAGCGGGCCGACGCCATCTTCATGGAGGAGATTCGCGCCGCCGGCCTCTATCGCGAGATTTCCCAGGCGCTGGCGGTGCTCCTGCCGGTGCGCAGCGTCGGGGTGATGGGCGACCAGCGCACCTACGAGCACGTGGTGGCGTTGCGAGCGGTGACCACCGAGGACTTCATGACCGCCGACTGGTTCCGCTTTCCGGCCGACGTCCTGGACCGGATTGCCCGGCGCATCGTCAACGAGGTCAAGGGGATCAATCGCGTGGTCTACGACGTGACGTCCAAGCCTCCCGGCACCATCGAGTGGGAGTGAGGACGGGAGGTGGACGCGGTTTCGCGCAGCAGGCGCTGACGCGGTCTTCTGATCCGCCGGTTCAGCCTTACCCGGCGGCGTTCCCGGCTCCGCCAGGCCGGGACCCCGGGCCAGCCCGCGGAACGCGGGGGACGGGGCATGAGAAGGGGGTGAATGTATGGCGAAGCGGAAAGTGGTGATCATGGGGGCGGCGGGACGGGACTTCCACAACTTCAACTGCCTGTTCAGGGACGATCCGGAGGTGGAAGTGGTCGCCTTCACGGCGACGCAAATACCGGACATCGAGGGGCGGGTGTACCCGCCGGTGCTGGCCGGCCCCCTCTACCCCAACGGCATTCCCATCCTGGCCGAGGAGGACCTGGAGCGCCTCATCAAGGAGCACCGGGTGGACGAGGTGTGGTTCTCCTACTCCGATGTCTCCCACCAGTACGTCATGGACAAGGGTAGCCACGTGGTGGCGTGGGGGGCCCATTTCGGCATTTGCTCGGCGGACCGGACGATGATCCGCTCCTCCAAGCCGGTCATTGCCATCACGGCGGTGCGCACCGGGGTGGGCAAGTCCCAGACCACCCGCTATGTGTCCCGCATCCTCAAGGAACTGGGAAAGAAGGTGGTGGCCATCCGCCACCCCATGCCCTACGGGGACCTGGCCAAGCAGGTGTGCCAGCGCTTCGAGACCTACGACGACCTGGACGCCCACGACTGCACCATCGAAGAGCGGGAGGAGTACGAGCCGCACATCGACAACGGTTTCGTGGTGTACGCCGGAGTGGACTACGAGAAGATCCTGCGCGACGCCGAAAAGGAAGCCGATGTGATTCTCTGGGACGGCGGCAACAACGACACGCCGTTTTATAAGCCCAACCTCCACATTACCTTGCTGGATCCCCATCGGGCCGGCCACGAGATGACTTACTACCCGGGCCAGACCAACTTCCTGCTGGCCGATCTCCTCATCATCAACAAGGTGCAGACCGCCGACCCGGTGAAGGTCGAAGAGGTGGCGGAGCGCTGCCGCCGCCACAACCCCCGCGCCCGGGTGATTCGCTGCGCCTCCCGGATCACCGTCGACAAGCCGGAGCTGACTGCAGGCAAGCGGGCCCTGGTGGTGGAGGACGGACCCACCCTCACCCACGGGGGCATGACCTACGGCGCCGGCTGGTTTGCCGCCAAGAACGCCGGCGCGGTGGAGATCGTCGACCCCAAGCCCTACGCCGTGGGGACCATCGCCGAGACCTATAAGAAGTACCCCAACGCCGGGCAGATCGTTCCGGCCATGGGGTATTCGGACCAGCAGATCGCGGACCTGGAGGCCACCATCAACGCCACCCCCTGCGACGTGGTGGTGGAAGGCACGCCCATCGACCTCACCCGGCTCATCAAGGTGAACAAGCCCATCGCCGGCGTCACCTACGAGCTGGAGGAGCTGGACGGCCACGTCATCGAGGAGATGGTGAAGGCGGTCTTGTAGCTCGCGGGAGTCCTCCAGAGAAACAAGGCGGCCTGCCCCGGTCGGGGCAGGCCGCCACTCTATATCCTTATATATCTACAACTGTTGCCGGCGCCAGCTCTGCAGGATCTTCTGGTAGTTGGCCCGCTCGAAGGCGCCGGGGTTGGGGCAGCGCTCGTGGCTCATGGAGCCCTGGGCCTGGCGCAGCGACTCGTACTCGTGCTCCTCCAGCCAGCGGGACAGGCCGTTGACGATGGTCGTGAGGTGCCCCGGCCCGTGCACGAGCAGCGCCGAGACCATCTGCACCGCGTGGGCGCCCGCCATGACGGCTTTTAGCGCGTCGATGGGGGTGTGCACCCCACCGGAACAGGCCAGGGAGGCGTGGACCTTGCCCGAGATGATGGCCAGCCAGCGCAGGCGCAGCAGCAGGGTGGGGGAGTGGGAGAGCTGCAGGTGCGAGGTCACCTCCAGCTCCTCCACGTCGATGTCGGGCTGGTAGAAGCGGTTGAACATGACGATGCCGTCGGCGCCGGCGTCGTCCAGCTGCTTGGCGAAGTGGGCGAGGGAAGAGAAGTAGGGCGAGATCTTGACCGCCACGGGGATCTTCACGTTCTGCTTGACTGCCCGCAGCATGTCCAGGGTGCGCCGCTCCACCTGCTCGGAGGTCTCCCAGGTGTTGGTGGAGAGATAGTAGGTGTTGAGCTCCAGGGCGTCCGCACCGGCCTCCTCGATGAGGCGGGCGTAGTCCAGCCACCCGGAGGCGGAGGTACCGTTCAAGGAGGCGATGACCGGGATGCCCACGGCAGCCTTGAGCTTGCGGATGTGCTCCAGGTAGCGATCGGGTCCCAGAGCGTAGTCCTCCGGACGGGGAAAGTACGACAGCGCCTCGGCGAAGGCGTCCTCGTGCATTTCCACCGACACCATGTGGCCCAGCTGCTCGCGAGTGATCTGCTCCTCGAACAGGGAGTGCATGACGATGGCAGGGGCGCCGGCATCCTCCAGTCGCTTGACGGTGTCCAGGTCGTCCGACAGCGGCGAGGCGCCGGGCATGATGGGGTGCGGCAGCCGAAAACCCAGATAGGTGGTCGAAAGGTCCATGGCTTCCCCCTGTTCTCAGTTCTCCGAGCTTTCCTCGGAGGCGGTGATGCGCTTGGGCATCATCATCTTGGCCAGGTGTTCATAGGCGATGAAGCGGTTGGCGACCTCGATCTTGGCCCGCTCCATCAGGCGCCGGAAGTTGGCCGGGTAGAGCTGCTCCACCATGCGGTAGCGGGTCTCGTTGCGGACGTACTTTTCGAGGTCCACCTTGCCGGGCGAGGAGTCCATCTTCAGGGGGCTTTCGCCCAGCGGGATGCGCCGCGGATCCCAGCGGTAGAGGGGCCAGTAGCCGGTGTCTACCGCCAGCTTCTGCTGCTCACACCCGTAGGCCAGATCGTAGCCGTGGGCGATGCAGTGGGAGTAGGCAATGATCAGCGAGGTGCCGGGGTAGGAGTCGGCCTCCAGGAACGCCCTCACCGTCTGGTTGTCCTTCGCGCCGAAGGCCACCCGGGCCACGTAGACGTTGCCGTAGGTCATGGCGATCATGCCCAGATCCTTCTTGGGTGTGGCCTTGCCCGCCATGGCGAACTTGGCTGCAGCCCCCAGCGGGGTGGCCTTGGAGGCCTGGCCGCCGGTGTTGGAGTACACCTCGGTGTCCAGCACCAGGAGGTTCACGTCGCGCCCCTGGGCCAGCACGTGGTCGAGGCCGCCGTAGCCGATGTCGTAGGCCCAGCCATCGCCGCCCACGGCCCACACCGACTTGCGCACCAGGTAATCGGCCAGGGAGTCCAGCATGCGCGCCTCGGGTGAGGCCAACTCGGCGAGTTTGCCGCGCAACACCTCGATGCGCTGGCGCTGGGCAGCCAGCCCCGCCTCGTCCCGCTGGTCGGCGTGGAGGATCTCATCCACCAGCGACTCGCCCACCTGGCTGGCCAGCCCTTTCAGGAGGTGCTGCGCCAGGTCGGTGTGCTTGTCGATGGACAGCCGCATGCCAAAAGCAAATTCGGCGGTGTCTTCGAAGAGGGAGTTGTTCCAGGTCGGCCCGCGGCCGTTGGGGTCCACGGCGTAGGGGGTGGTGGGGAGGTTGCCGCCGTAGATGGACGAGCACCCGGTGGCGTTGCCGATCAGGGCGCGGTCGCCGAAGAGCTGGGTGAGCAGCTTGACGTAGGGGGTCTCACCGCAGCCGGTGCAGGCCCCCGAGTACTCGAACAGGGGCTGCAGGAACTGCGTGCCCTTGACGTCCAGCTTGACGGTGGTGCGGTCCACCTCGGGAAGGGCGAGGAAGAACTCGTAGTTCTCCCGCTCGCTCGCCCGCAGCGGCAGCTGCGGCGCCATGTTGATGGCCTTGTGCTTGGGGTTGGACTTGTCCTTCACCGGGCACACCATGACGCAGATGGTGCAGCCGGTGCAGTCCTCGGGGGCCACCTGCAGGGTGTACTTCCATCCCTTGTACTCGGGGGCCTTGTAGTCGGTGGCCTTGAAGGTGGGGGGAGCCCCCTCCAGGTACTTGGGGTCGTACACCTTGGGACGGATGGCGGCGTGCGGGCAGACGAGGGCGCACTTGTTGCACTGGATGCAGATGGCCTCGTCCCACACTGGGATTTCCAGGGCAATGCTGCGCTTCTCCCACTGGGCGGTGGCGGTGGGCCAGGTGCCGTCCACCGGGAACGCCGACACCGGCAAGAGATCGCCCTGGCCGGCCATCATCACGGCGGTCACGCGCTTGACGAAGTCGGGGGCCTTGTCGGACACCACCGGGGGCTTGCGACGGGTAGCGGTGACGTGGTCGGGATAGTTGACCGCATACAGGTGCGCCAGGGTATGGTCCACCGCCTCGAAGTTCTTGCGGACCACGTCGGGGCCCTTCTTGCCGTAGGTCTTTTCGATGGATTTCTTGATCTGGGCGATCGCCTCGTCCCGCGGGAGGACGCCCGAGATGGCGAAGAAGCAGGTCTGCATGATGGTGTTGATGCGTACCCCCATGCCGGTGTCCGCGGCCACCTTGTAGGCGTCGATGACGTAGAAGTTGACCCGCTTGGCGAGGATCTGCTCCTGCAGCTCGGCCGGCAGCTGGTTCCACACCTCGTCGGGTCCGAAGGGGGAGTTGAGCAGGAAGGTGCCGCCGGGGACGAGGTAGTCCAGCATGTCGTATTTTTCGGTGAAGACGTACTGGTGGCAGGCGACGAAGTTGGCCCGCTTGATGAGGTAGTGGGAGCGAATGAGCTTGGGGCCGAAGCGCAGGTGGGAGATGGTCACCGCCCCGGCCTTCTTGGAGTCGTAGACGAAATACCCCTGTCCGTGGTTGTCGGTTTCCTCGGCGATGATCTTGATGGAGTTCTTGTTGGCCCCCACCGTGCCGTCCGCGCCGAGACCGAAGAACACCGCCCGGCGCACGTACTCCGGCTCGATGTCGAAGTCGGGGTCGAAGGGCAGCGAGAGGTGGGTGACGTCGTCCATGATCCCCACGGTGAAGTGGTTCTTGGGGCGCTCGGCGGCCAGGTTGTCGTACACCGCCTTGATCATGGCCGGCGTGAACTCCTTCGAGGAAAGACCGTAGCGGCCACCCACGACGAGGGCATCGGCGGGGATGTGGGCGGTACCGGCGGCGCGCGCCTCGGCGAGGGCGGTGACGACGTCCTGGTACAGCGGCTCCCCCAGCGCCCCCGGCTCCTTGGTGCGGTCCAGCACGGCGATGCGGGTGGCGGTGGGGGGCAGGGCGGCAAGGAAGGCACCGGCGTCGAAGGGCCTGAAGAGACGCACCTTCAGGACCCCCACCTTGTCGCCCTGCGCCATGGCCCACTCCACGTACTCGTGCACGGTTTCCGCGCCGGAGCCCATGAGGATGATCACCCGTTCGGCGTCGGCGGCGCCGAAGTAGTCGAACAGGTGGTACTGCCGCCCGGTGAGGCGGGCGAACTCGTCCATGGTTTGCTGCACCGCCGCCGGGCAGGCCAGGTAGAAGGGGTTGCAGGCCTCGCGGGTCTGGAAGAAGGTATCGGGGTTCTGGGCGGTGCCGCGCAGGATGGGGCGGTCCGGGGTCATCGCCCGCTGCCGGTGCTGGCGGATGAGCTCATCGGGCAGCATGGCGCGCAGGTCGTCGTCGGTGAGCTCCTCGATCTTGTCCACCTCGTGGGAGATGCGGAAGCCGTCGAAGAAGTGCAAGAACGGCACGCGCGACTTCAAGGTGGCCGCCTGGCCGATGAGGGCGAAGTCGTGGGCCTCCTGCACCGAGTTGGAGGCCAGCAGCGCGAACCCCGTCTGGCGGCAGGCCATGACGTCCGAGTGATCGCCGAAGATGGACAGGGCGTGGGTGGCCACGGTGCGGGCCGACACGTGCATGCAATACGAAGTCAGCTCGCCGGCGATCTTGTACATCGACGGGATCATCAGGAGCAGACCCTGGGACGCCGTGAACGTGGTGGTCAGCGAGCCCGCCTGCAGAGCCCCGTGGACGGCGGCGGCGGCGCCGGCCTCGGACTGCATCTCCGTCACCTGCGGGACCACTCCCCAGATGTTCTTGCGGCCCTGGGCGGACCACTCGTCGGCCCACTCGCCCATGTTGGACGAGGGGGTGATGGGGTAGATGGCGATCACCTCGTTGGTGCGATGGGCCACCGATGCGGTGGCCTCATTGCCGTCGAGGGTCACCATGCGTCGTTGCGGCATGGCTTCCTCCTTAACTCTGATGTTGTCCCCCCCGGCGCGATGCCCGCCCCAGTGCGGTACACGCCCGCCGGATCTGCCGGTCCACCTCACGTGAACCGTTTCACAACGGCGGGAGTCTAGGCCCATTGCCCCCGTTTCGCAACCCCGAGGCCCTGGGGGCGAGAGTCGAGCGAGACGTACGAATGAAGTATGCGTGGGTTCGCCAGATGAAGAGGCGCGATGGGGATCGTGGATGGTGAACGCAGGGGGCTCCCTGGAAACCGGTTTGCGGTGAACTTCGACGGCGATCGCCCACTGGCGAGTCCACAATGGCTCCGTGGCCGAGGTGGATTCGGTGCGTCATTGGGCCGTCAGGGAATCGAACCCTGGACCCGCGGATTAAAAGTCCGCTGCTCTGCCAACTGAGCTAACGGCCCGCAGGGAGCCTAGCCCTGGCGACGATCGACGTCAAGGGAAGCGGCCGACCGAACCGGCACGCGGCGGCACGAAACGTCTACGCCGTAACGAGTGGCACGTTGCGGCCGGTGGTGGCGGCCCTGAGGGGAGTCGAACCCCTGCTGCCGGCTTGAAAGACCGGTGTCCTAACCGTTAGACGACAGGGCCGCGTCGCCGCCCGAAGGGTAGCACGGGGCGCCGCCGGGGTGAAGGGGATGTCAGGAGCGACGCGCCCCCAGCTGGGGGAACCAGCTGGTGAATGGCTCCCGTTCGAGGACCAGGGTTTCCTCCCGGCGCGGGCCGGTGGAGACGAGACATATCGGGACGCCCAGCAGTTCCTCCAGACGAGCGATGTAGCGCCGGGCCAGCTCGGGAAGGCGGGAGAAGGAGGTCATCCCGGCGGTGACGGTTTGCCATCCTGGCAGATCCTCGTAGACCGGATCCAGGCGAGCCAGCTCGGCATCGTCATCGGGGAGGTGATGCAGGAGCTTCTCGCCGCTGCGGTATGCGGTGGCAATGCGGATGGTCGGCACCTCGTCCAGCACGTCCAGCTTGGTGAGGGCCACCGCGTCGATGCCGTTGAGGCGCACCGCCGCCGCGGCAGCCACGGCGTCGAACCAGCCGATCCGGCGCGGGCGCCCGGTGGTGGTGCCGAATTCGTTGCCGCGCCGGCGCAGGTGGTCGCCGATGCTGTCGGTCATTTCGGTGGGGAACGGTCCTTCCCCCACTCGCGTGGTGTAGGCCTTGAAAACCGCCAGTACGCCGCCCAGCACCCGGGCCGGCAGGCCGCTGGCCGGGGCGGCAAAGCCGGCCAAGCAATTGGAGGAGGTGACGTAGGGGTAGGTGCCGTGGTCGATGTCCAGGAAGGTCCCCTGGGCGCCCTCGAAGAGGATGGGTTCCCCCCTGGAGACCGCCTGCGCCAGGGCCAGGGCGGTATCGCCCACCATGGGTGCGAGCTCGAGAGCCGCAGCCATGTAGGCTTCGATGTCCTCGGTGCCGGGCCGCACCTCGCTGCCGGCGCAGCCGAGCAGCCGGTCCAGCTCGGCGCAGAGCTGCGCCGCCGCCTCCCGAAAGCGGCGTGGGTTGCGCACCAGGCCCAGGCGTACGCCGGTGCGTGCCGCGCGGGTTTCGTAGGTGGGCCCGATGCCGCGGCCGGTGGTGCCGATCCGCCCCCGGCCCTTGCTGGCCTCCCGGGCGCCGTCCAGCAGACGGTGGCCGGGAAAGGTGAGGTGCGCCCGCGGGGAAAGCAGGAGGCGCTTGCGCACGTCGATGGACTGGCCTTCCAGGGTACGGATTTCCTCTACCAACGCCAGCGGGTCGATGACCACTCCCGGCCCCACCAGGCAACGGCAGTGGGGGTGGGTGATCCCGGAGGGGATCAGGTGCAAGGCCAGGTGCCGGTCGGCAAAGCGCACCGTGTGACCGGCGTTGTTGCCTCCGTTGAAGCGAGCCACGTGAGAGAAGGCAGGGCACAGCAGGTCCACGATCTTGCCCTTGCCTTCGTCGCCCCACTGGCCGCCCACCACCACGAGGTTGATCATGTCCGCTCCTTGTGCGCCGGGCGCACAAACTCGGGCTTTGTAGCAGAGATCGTGACAGGCATCAAGTCTGATGCTCCCGGCGCGTCTCCCTTTTCGGGCAGATTCCACGGCGAATGCTATCCTCGCCGCCCGGAGGAGTACATGGCCTCGGTGGTGATTACTGGCCATTCCCTCACCCTGCAGCAGGTGGTGGAGGTGGCGCGGCATGGCGCGATGGTGGAGGTGGACGAGCAGGTGCGCCAGCGCCTGGCCGCCACGCGGGCCGGTCTGGAGCGCCGGCTGGCGGCGGGGGAGGTGATCTACGGCGTCAACACCGGCTTCGGCCGCCTGGCCGATGTTCGCGTCCCCGATGATGACCTCGGCCAGCTGCAGCTGAACCTGCTGCGCTCCCACGCCTGCGGGGTGGGCGAGCCATTTTCGCCGGACGTGGTGCGGGCGATGCTGCTGCTGCGCGCCAACGTGTTGGCCACCGGCTACGCCGGGGTGCGACCAGAGGTGGTCGACGCGCTTGTGGCGCTGCTCAACGCCGGGGTGCACCCGGTGGTACCGTCCCTGGGGTCGGTGGGAGCGTCGGGGGACCTGGCGCCGCTGGCCCACCTGGCGCTGGTCCTGGTGGGCGAGGGGGAGGCCACCTACCGAGGGGAGCGCCTCGCCGGCAAGGAGGCGCTGCGGCGGGCAGGGCTGCCAGCGCTGGAGCTGGCGCCCAAGGAGGGACTGGCGCTCATCAACGGCACCCAGGCGATGGGTGCCGTGGCCGCTCTGGCGCTGGCCGACGCGGAGCAGCTGCTGGAGGCCGCCGACGTGGTGGCGGCCCTTTCGGTGGACGCCCTGCTGGGCACCGATACGGCGTTCCTGGAAGAGATTCACGCCGCTCGTCCCCACCCCGGCCAGCGTGCCAGCGCTCGCGCCCTGTGGCAGCTGCTGCAGGGCTCCGAGCTGCGGGAGGCCCATCGGGAGTGCCCCCAGGTGCAGGACGCCTACTCCCTGCGTTGCACCCCCCAGGTCCACGGGGCGGCGCGGGATGCGGCGGCGCATCTGCGTTCGAGACTGGAGACCGAGTTCAACTCGGCCACCGACAACCCCATGGTGCTGGCGGATGGGCGGGTGGTGTCGGGGGGGAACTTCCACGGCGCCGGTGTGGCGGCGGCGTTCGACTACCTGGCGGTGGCGCTCACCGCCGTGGCGTCGATCTCCGAACGCCGGTCGGCACGCCTGGTGACACCGGAACAGTCGGGCCTGCCGCCGTTCCTGGTGGAAGCTTCGGGACTGAATTCGGGGTTCATGATGGCGCAGGTGACGGCGGCGGCGCTGGTGTCGGAGTGCAAGACCCTTGCCCACCCGGCGAGCGTGGATTCCATCCCCACCTCGGCGGGGCGAGAGGACCACGTGTCCATGGGAACGTGGGGGGCGCGCAAGCTGGCGAAAGTGGTGGCCTATCTGCGCACGGTGCTGGGGATCGAGCTGCTGCTGGCGGCGCAGGGAATCGACCTGCGCCGTCCTCTGCGCTCCTCGCCGGTCCTGGAGCGGGTCCACGCCGCCTTCCGGCGGACGGTGCCCCGGCTGGAGCGGGATCGGGCCCTGTACCCGGACATCGCGGCGGCGGCCGAGTGGGTCGGCGAGCTGCCGGCCGTGGTGGCGGAAGTCGAGCAGGCGGCCGGAGGAGCGGGGGCGCCGGGGAGGTCGTGACGTGTCGGCATGGCTGGAGCAGTGGAACGAACTGATTGCCCAGGGGAACAACACGGTTTTGGAGGAGCGCTTCTTGGGGCGTCTGGAGAGCGATGTCAGCCGCCCGGAGGAGCTCTTGGAGGCGCTTGCTCTGCTGCGCCGCCGGGGAAAGAAGACACTGGCCGGGTCGTTGTTGGAGCTGGCGGCGGTGGAGGCGGGGGCGCGGGCGGCGTGGACGACCCAAAAGGAGCTGCTGCGAGAGATGCTGCGACTGGGCGTGGGAGAGGAGGCAACGGCGCGGGCCGAGCTGGAGGAGGCGGTACGCCAGGTGTGGGCTGGCCGGCCATCGCTGGAGATGCTGTTGAAACACTTCAACCTCCGTGCCGCCCGCAAGCCGGCGGAGGCCCTGGAGGAGCTGGAGTTGTGGCTGGCCCACGACGTCGGTGGGGTGTTTGCCATGGCCGGCCGGGGCGCCGGCCGGGTGGTTTCTCTCAACCCCCAGCTGGGGGTACTGCGGCTGGATTTCGAGCGGGAGGCCAACGTACCGGTACCCATCCACGCCGCCCCCAAACACCTGACGCCCCTGCCGCCGGGGCATTTCCTGCGACGGCGGCTGGAGGAGCGGGAGGCACTGATCCGCCAGGCGAGTGAGGACCCGGCGGGGCTGTTGGAGCACGTGCTGGAGAGCGCCAGTTCGGCCATGAGCGTGAGCGAGCTGAAGGCGGCGCTCGACGGGATCGTCCCCGCGGAGGCGTGGACCACCTGGTGGAGCAAGGCCAGGAAGCACCCCCGCCTGCTCGCCTCGGGCAGCGGTGCCCGTCTCGCCTACCGGCTGGCCAGCGGCCAGGCCGTGGAGGAGGAGGTGGCGCAGGAGTTCGACGGCGCGCCTCTGGCGCAGCAACTGGAGCTGGCCCGGCGCCACGGCGCCCGCGGGGGGGAGCTGGCCGCGCGCATGGCGGAAGTGCTGCTGGAGCGCGCCCGGGCTGCCCGGGAGGACCCTGGCCTGGAGTGGGAGGCAGCGGCCGTGGCGCAGCGGCTCGGGGCCCGGGAGGAGGCGGTGGCGCAGGCGCAGGAGCGGATCCTCGCCGCTCACGGTGCCGTGGCGGTACTGGCGGCGCTGGGCGATGCGACGGATCGAGAGTCGGTCCTGGAGGCGGCGAAACGGAACGCTGGACCCTGGGCCGACACCTTCGCCGCCTGGATGGAGCGGGAGGTCCACCCGCGACTTCTCTCTCGCCTGGCCGCCGAGCTGCTGGCCGGCGGGGGGGAGTCGCGGGTGGTGGCATTTCTCGACCAGGTGCTCCTGCACCCGCAGCGTTTCCCGGCAGCCTTCGCCTGGCTGTGCGAGGTGGGGGAGGGTGATCCGGTTTTCCCTTTCATTGACGAGCGGCGCGGCGGATCGTTCCTGTTGCGTCTGGTGGAGCTGGCCGAGCGCCAGGAGATGGGACCGGTGCGGGGGCGACTGCGAGAGGTGCTCTCCCCCCGGGGACTGGCGGCCGGCATTCTCCGGGATCGCCTGAGCATGGACCAGGCTCGTCGTCTGGCGCAGGTATGCGAACGCCCGGGTACCCTGGCCGCCGAGCGCGCCTGGCTGCGGCGGGCAGTGCTGGCGCGCTTTTCGGAGCTGGTGGAGCCGGCGGCCCGGGAGGATGCGGTTCCCGCCCTGGCTTCCACCGTGGCTCGCCTGCAGGAGGAGCTGCGGCGCCTTCTGGACAAGGAGATCCCGGAAACCCTCAAGGCCATTCAGGTTGCCCGCGAGGAGGGGGACTTGCGGGAGAACTTCGAATACCACGCCCAGCGGGCCCGACAGGAGCTGCTCTCGGCACGGGCGGCCAAGCTGCAGGCGGATCTGGCCCGGGTGGTGATCATCGACCCGGCCAGGGTCGACCCCAGCGCCGTGCGCGCCGGAACCACCGTGCAGCTGCGCCAGCCGGAAAAGGGAGCAACGCGGCGGATCACCGTGCTGGGCCCTTACGAGGGCGACCCCGAGGCGGGCATCTTGTCAGTGGGCACCGAGGTGGTGCAGGGGCTACTGGGTCGCGGCGTGGGGGATGAAGTGGACCTGGAGGGCGGGCTTTGGGTGATCGAGAGCATCGAGCCCGCCTCTGTCCAGTAATTGCCGAAGGACCAAGGTTTATTGGTCATTCTTTCGCTGAGGCTTCAAAGATTTTGCCAAGTTCAAGGCGGTGTTCGAGTTCGGCGAGGGAGGAGGGCCTGACGGCCGCCGGCATGCCCTTGCTTGACGCCCGTCGCCTGCCCACTTAAGCTCACTCACCATGAAGAGCGTCGACGAGCCGGGGCGGTTCGTGTTCCCGGCATGGGCCAACCTGATCCGTCCCGCCCTGGCCATCGTCTTGGTCACCCTGCCGGCGTACCTCGTCGTTCTGGTCTGGTTGGGAGGGTCGCCCAAGACCACCGACGTGGGGTATCGACCGGAACAGCCGGTACCTTTCTCCCACGCGTTGCACGCCGGCCAGCTGGGCATGGACTGCCGCTACTGCCACACCACCGTGGAACGGGCTGCGTTTGCCGCCATCCCCCCCACCCAGACCTGCATGAACTGCCACAAGCAGGTGCGCGCCAACAGTCCGCGGTTGTTGCCGGTGCGGGAGAGCTACGCCTCCGGGCTTCCCATCCCCTGGGTGAAGGTGCACGACCTGCCCGATTACGCCTACTTCAACCACAGCGCCCACCTGCGGGCCGGGGTGGGGTGTGCGTCCTGCCACGGGCGGGTGGACACCATGGAGGTGGTGCAGCAGGTGCACACCCTCTCCATGGGGTGGTGCCTGGACTGTCATAGGAATCCCGATCCCCACCTGCGACCACCAGAGCTGGTCACGGTGATGGATTGGGTGGCCCCGGGGGATCCGGCCGAGCACGGCCGGCGACTGCGGGAGGCCGCGGGGATCAAACCCTCGGTGGACTGCTGGACGTGTCACCGATGAGGCAGGGGCTGGATCGTTCGATGGGGGAAGGCTCTCGAGGGTCGGGGGGGTTGAGTTTGGGTAAACGGTACTGGCGCAGTCTGGAGGAACTGGCGGCGTCGCCCGCCTTTCGGGAGAGGATCCAGCAGGAGTTTCCCGAGCTGGCCGAGGAGCTGGTGGCGCCGGCCACGCGGCGATCGATCCTGAAGGTGATGGCCGCTTCCCTGGCGCTGGCCGGGTTGACCGCCTGTCGCTGGCCCAAGGAACGGATCATGCCCTTCGCCTACCGACCCGAGGGGTACGTTCCCGGGGTGCCGCAGCACTTCGCCACCGCCCTGGAGCTGGGGGGCGCGGCCCTCGGTGTGCTGGTGAAGAGCTACGATGGCCGCCCCATCAAGGTGGAGGGTAACCCGGCACATCCCTCCAGCCTGGGTGCGGCCACGGCCTGGGCCCAGGCGGCGGTGCTGGAGATGTACGACCCCGAACGCAGCACCACGCTGGTGCGGCGGGAGGGCGGGCAGCGTCGGGTACCCACCTGGGACGATTTCCTCGCCCTGGCGACCGAGCACGCCGCGTCGCTCCAGGCCAGCGGGGGGGCGGGGTTCGCCGTTCTCGCCGAGGCCACCTCCTCACCTACCGTGCTGGCACTGAAGAACAGGTTAGAGGAGCAGTTCCCGCGAGGGCTCTGGGTGGAGTACGAGCCGGTGTCGCGGGACTTCGAGCGGACTGGCCTGGCACAGGCCTTCGGTGGGCCGGTACGCCCGAGGCTTCACCTGGAGCGGGCGCAGGTGATCGTGGGGCTGGAGTCGGACCTCCTGTTCGGGCACCCGGAAGGGTTGCGCCACGCCCGCCACTGGGGGGCGGCGCGCAGGGCCGAGGGGGGCACCATGCCGCGGATGTACGCGGCGGAGGCGCTGCTCACGGTCACGGGTGCCGCCGCCGATCACCGCCTGGCGCTGCCCGCGGGGCACATGGGCGCCCTGCTGCGGCAGCTGGCCCACGAGCTGGCGAGAGCCGGCCTGGCGTTGCCCGCCGGGTGGGGGGCGGAGGCCTTCGCCCCCGGCTCGCCGGAGGCCCGCTTTGCAGCGCTGGCGGCCGGGGATCTGCTGCAGGCCCGCCCGCACGGGCTGGTGGTGGTGGGCCCTGCGCAGCCGCCGGAGGTGCACGCCCTGGCGGCCGGGCTGAACGAGGCGCTGGGGGCGGTGGGGACCACGGTCAGCTATCTGCCCGACCCGGAGCCCGGCCGGCGGTCGCACCTGGACGGGATCGCCCGGCTCGCCGCGGCTCTGGCCGAGGGCACGGTGCAGGCACTGTGGATCCTGGGCGGCAACCCGGCCTGGGACGCCCCGGCGGAGCTGGACTTCGCCCGGCTCCTGGCGGCCTGCCCGCAGACGGTGCACCTGTCGCTCTATGACAACGAGACGTCGCAGCTGTGCCGCTGGCACCTGCCCCGCGCCCACCCCCTGGAATCGTGGGGGGACGCACGGGCGTGGGACGGCACGGTGAGCGTCGTCCAGCCCCTCATCGAGCCCCTGTACGGCGGGCGCACCCTGGCCGAAGTGCTGGCGGCGCTGCTGGGGGAAGCGGCGCTGTCGGCCCACGACCTCACTCGCCGCACCTTTGCCCAGCAGTGGGGGGGCGGCGACGAGGGGTGGCGGCGCGCCCTCTCCGACGGCGTGGTGGCCAACTCGGCCTGGGCACCCCTTCGCCCTCGCCTCAACCCGGAGGCGGTGGAGGCGGCGGCGAGGGGGCTCGAGCTCCCGCCGGCCGGTGGCCAGGAGCTCGTCCTGCATCCCGATGCCTGCCTCCACGACGGGCGCTTTGCCAACAACGGCTGGCTGCAGGAGCTGCCCGACCCCATCACCACCCTGACCTGGGACAACGCTGCCACGCTCTCCCCGGAGGACGCCCAGAACCACAAGGTACGGCACGGCGACGTGGTTCGCCTGTCGGCCGGGGGCCGCAGCGTGGAGGCCCCGGTGCTGGTGGTGCCCGGGCAGGCGAGGGGAGTGGTGGGGCTGGCGCTGGGGTTCGGGCGGCAGGCGGGCGGCAGGGTGGCCGCCGGGGCCGGCATCAACGCCTATCCCCTGCGCACCGCCGCAGCGCCCTGGGCAGTGAGGGGAGTACACGTGGAACGAACCGGGCGCCGGCGCCTGCTGGCCACCGCCCAGGATCACCACGTCATCGACACCCTCGGCATGGCCGAGCGGGGCAGGCGGGTCGGCTCCTTGATTCGCGAAGCCAGCTTGGCGGCGTATCGGGCCAACCCCGAGTTCGCCAGGAACACGGCATGGGCCAAGGCTCGCCCCCTGTGGAAGGAGATCGAGTTCAAGGGGGAGCACCAGTGGGGGATGGCCATTGATCTGTCCGCCTGCATCGGCTGCGGCGCCTGCACCATTGCCTGCCAGGCGGAGAACAACATCCCCGTGGTGGGCAGAAAGCAGGTGGCCAACGGGCGGGAGATGCACTGGATCCGGGTCGACCGCTACTTCGCCGGCGATCCCGCCGACCCCGAGGTGCGCTTTCAGCCCATGCCCTGCCAGCACTGCGAAAACGCCCCCTGCGAGTCGGTCTGCCCCGTGGCGGCCACGGTACACAGTGAAGAGGGCCTCAACCAGATGGTGTACAACCGCTGCGTGGGCACCCGCTACTGCTCCAATAACTGCCCTTACAAGGTGCGGAGGTTCAACTTCTTCAACAACTTCAAGGGCGTTTCGCCGACCACCCGCATGGCCTTCAACCCGGAGGTGACGGTGCGCGGACGCGGGGTGATGGAGAAGTGCACCTTCTGCATCCAGCGCATCGAGACCGCCAGGATCGCCGCCAAGAACGAGCGGCGGCCGTTGCGCGACGGGGACATCGTCCCGGCCTGCGCCCAGACCTGCCCCACCCGGGCGATTGTCTTCGGGGACCTCAAGGACCCTGACAGCGAGGTCTCTCGTCTGCACCGCCACCCGCGGGCCTACGGCATCCTGGAAGAGCTGTTCACCAGGCCGCGCACCCTCTACCTCGCCAAACTCACCAACCCGGCGGCGCCCGCCGGGGAAGGGGAGGCCTCCTCATGAGCGCCGTCCCGCTGGATCTGGACAATACCCTGGAAAGGCCGGGGGAGCGCGCCCCCCTGGTGCTGGGCAAGAGCGATCTGGCCAGCATAACCGAGCAGGTGTGCGAGATTGCCGAACGGCCGCGGCCCTCGCGGGAGTGGTGGCTGGCCTTCGGCACCTCGGCCTCCCTCACCTTGGTGCTGTTCGCCATGCTGGGCTACCTCTTCTGGACCGGCCTGGGGGTGTGGGGGATCAACCAGCCGGTGGCGTGGGGCTTTGCCATCATCAATTTCGTCTTCTGGGTGGGGATCGGCCACGCTGGGACGCTGATCTCCGCCATCCTCTTCCTCTTTCGCCAGAAGTGGCGGACCAGCATCAACCGCTTCGCCGAGGCCATGACCATCTTTGCGGTGATCTGCGCCGGGCTCTTCCCCGCCATCCACGTGGGGCGGCCGTGGTTCGAGTACTGGCTGGCACCGCTGCCCAACCAGATGCAGATGTGGCCCAACTTCCGCTCGCCCCTGTTGTGGGACGTGTTCGCGGTCAGCACGTACTTCACCGTGTCCCTGATGTTCTGGTACATGGGCATGGTGCCGGACCTGGCCACCCTGAGGGACCGGGCCAGGAGCAAGATCCGGCAAATTGCCTACGGCATCGCCGCCCTCGGCTGGCGGGGCTCCGGGCGGCACTGGCACCGCTACGAGCGCGCCTACCTGCTGCTGGCGGCCCTTGCCACCCCCCTGGTGCTGTCGGTGCACTCGGTGGTGTCCTTCGACTTCGCCGTCTCCCAGCTGCCCGGCTGGCACGCTACGATTTTCCCGCCCTACTTCGTGGCCGGGGCGATCTTCTCCGGCTTCGCCATGGTCTTGACCCTGCTCATCCCGGTGCGCCGCATCTTCCGGCTGGAGTCGCTCATCACCCCCCGCCATCTGGACAACATGGCGAAGATCATCCTGGCCACCGGCTCCATGGTGGGGTACAGCTACATCATCGAGTTCTTCATCGCCTGGTACTCGGGCAACCCGTACGAGAGCTTCACCTTCCTGAACCGGGCCCTGGGTCCCTACGCCTGGTCCTACTGGATCATGTTCACCTGCAACGCCATCATCCCCCAGCTCTTGTGGTTCAAGCGCTTCCGTCAAACGCCCGGGCTGCTGCTGGTGATCTCGATCTTCGTCAACATCGGCATGTGGTTCGAACGCTTCGTCATCGTCGTGACCTCCCTGTCTCGCGATTTCCTGCCCTCCTCCTGGGGGGTGTACTGGCCCACCTGGGTGGACCTGCTCACCTTCCTGGGCAGCTTCGGGCTGTTCTTCACCCTCTTCTTGCTGTTCCTGCGCTTCCTGCCCATCGTTGCCATGGCCGAGGTGAAGTCGGTGGTGCCGGCGGCCGGCCTAGAGCTGGGCCCGCACCGCGGTCACGGACAGTACTGGGGTGAGATCCCCCACCAGCACGACGAGGAGAACGAGCGATGAGTTCCCACGCCGACGGGAAGGGCAGGCTCTGGGGGCTTTTGGCCGAGTACGAGACGGTACCGGCGGTTCTGGAGGCCGCCGCCCGGGTGCGGGACGCCGGCTATCGCCACTTCGACGTGCACACCCCCATCCCCATCCACGGGCTGGATGAGGCGATGGGGATCCGGGTGTCGCGGCTGCCGTGGCTGGTGGCGGGGTGCGGAGCCGCCGGCGCCTCGGCGGGGTTGCTGCTGCAGTGGTGGACCAACGCTGTGGACTACCCGTTCATCATCAGCGCCAAGCCGTACTTCGGGCTGCCCGCCGCCATCCCGGTGACCTTCGAGCTGACCGTGCTCCTGGCCGCCATCGGGGCCTTCGTGGGGATGCTGGTGGCCAACGGCTTGCCGCAGTTTTTCCACCCCCTCTTCCGGGTGGAGCGGTTCCGGCGGGCCAGCAACGACCGCTTTTTCATCTCCATCGAGGCGCGGGATCCCAGGTTCGACCCCCGGACCACCCGGACGCTGCTGGAGTCCAGTGGCGGCAAGCCGGTGTTGGAGGTGGAGGGATGATCGCCCTGCTCAAGGACGTGCCCAGGTGGTTGATTTACGCGGCGGTGGTGGCCACGGCGCTGGCATTGGTGCCCCTTGCCCTCATCGCCCGCGCCCGCGTGGTGACCTCCACCGAGCCTCGCATCCACCTCATTCACGACATGGACAGCCAGCCTAAATTCAAGGCTCAGGCCGAGAACCCCCTGTTCGCCGATGGCCGCGCCATGCGCCCCCACCCTCGCGGGGTGGTGCCGGCGGGATCCTTCGGGGCCGATGAGGGGTTCACCACCGGTCGCCGCGGGGGAGCGTGGGTGACCGCCCCGCCAGTGCCGGTGACCGCCGAGCTGCTGCGGCGCGGCGAGGAGCGCTACGGCATCTACTGCGGCCCCTGCCACGGCCTGGCCGGTTATGGGGACGGCCCCATCGCCGTGCGGGCCGACGCCCTGCAGGAGGGGACGTGGACGCCGCCGTCGTCCCTGCATACCGAGCTGGTGCGCAGCCGCCCCGACGGCCATCTGTACCACACCATCACCCACGGCATTCGCAACATGCCGGCCTATGGCCCGCAGCTCACGGTGGCCGACCGCTGGGCCATCGTGGCCTGGGTGCGGGTGCTGCAGCTTTCCCAAGGAGCCACCATGGATGACGTTCCCGTCGAGCTGCGGGGTCAGCTCGCCAGGTAGGGCAAGGCGATGCGAGCGATGGTCGATCTCGGTAACGAACCGCGGGTACTGGGGGAGAAGGCTCGGCCGGTGCTGCGCAACGGGTTGTTGGCCGCCGGGGTGGGGTTTGTGGCGGCCCTGGCGCTGGGAGCCCTCTCGGGCCAGGGGTGGCGCGGGTTCTTCTTCGCCTACCTGCACGCCTGGGCCTTTTTTGCCAGTATCGCCCTGGGGGCGCTGTTCTTCGTCATGCTGCAGCACCTCACCAACGCCGGGTGGTCGGTGGTGGTGCGGCGCCTGGCGGAGGCGCTGGCCTCCACCCTGCCCCTGCTGGCCGTGCTATTCGTGCCCATCGTCGCGGGGGTGGGGGACCTGTACCACTGGTCGCACGCCGAGGAGGTGGCCGCCGATCCGCTGCTGCAGTGGAAGTCCGGCTACCTCAACGTCCCCTTCTTCCTCGTCCGCTGCGTCGTGTACCTCGGCGTCTGGGCGGGGCTGGCGCGCTTCTTCGTCGGCCGCTCCCTGGCCCAGGACGCCACCGGCGACGTGGCCCACACCCTGGCGATGCGGCGGTGGGCGGCCCCTGGCATGTTCCTGTTTGCCTTCACGGTGACCTTCGCCACCTTCGACCTGCTCATGTCGCTGGATCCCCACTGGTACAGCACCATGCTGGGGGTGTACTACTTCGCCGGCGCCGCGGTGGGCTTTTTCGCCACGCTGATCGTCTTCGCGTACCTGGTGCAGCGGGCCGGCCTGCTGCGCCACGCCATCACCCGCGAGCACTACCACGACCTGGGCAAGCTGCTCTTCGCCTTCACCGTGTTCTGGGCGTACATCTCCTTTTCCCAGTTCATGCTCATGTGGTACGCCAACATCCCGGAGGAGACCCTGTTTTACCTGCACCGCCAGGAGCACGGCTGGGGGTGGCTGGGGTTGGCGCTGGTGTTCGGGCACTTCCTGCTGCCGTTTCTGGTGCTCCTGTCGCGCGGCCCCAAGCGGCGCAAGGGGGCCCTGGCGGCCGCCGCGGGGTGGCTGCTGATCATGCACTGGCTGGACCTGTACTGGTTCATCATCCCGGTGCAGAGCGAGCACGCCGCCCTCAACTGGGCGAGCCTGGCGCTGGCGGTGGGTTTTGCCGGGGCGCTGGTGGCGAGCATGCTGCACAGGGTCCGCACGACCTCCCTGGTGCCCGAGAAGGATCCGCGCCTGACGGAATCCCTGACCTTCGAGAACGCCTGATGGAGACCACCGTGACTCGCGAGACCGATCCCAACGCCCCCCTCACCGCCCTGCTGGGCGTCGTCGGGGCGGTGCTGCTCTTCGTGGTCATCGTTGCCCTGCAGGCGTTGTTCTACCGGCAAGAGGCGCTGGAGCGGGTGCGCAAGGTGGAAAACGTACGCGCCGAGGAGCTGGCCCGCAACATCGCCAGCCAGCAGGAGCGTCTGCACGGCTACCGGCTGCTGGACCCCACCACCGGGGCGGTGGCCATCCCCATCGAACGCGCCCGCGACGTGGTCCTCAAGCGCGCCCAGGATGGCCTCCCCCTGACCCGCTTCCCGGTGGTGCAGCCGGAGTAGTTGCCCCCGTACCTTGGCTGCTCGGAGGCTGGCCGACGCCGCGATGGTCGGCGCCCGGCGGGGGAAAGCCTGGCGAGAGCGGCAGCTTGTCCGCCGTGCTGCTACCATTGCTGATGGGTGCGGGGAGAGGCTTCTCGTTCCAGGAGGGTTTTCAAGGCCGATCCTTGGCAGGCCCCCCGGGCCACTTGAGGGTTCGCCCCGGGGCGATCGGCAGACCAAGACGGGGTGGCCGGTTTCGCCAAGGCGGTGATGGGGAAAGGGGAAAGGAGCGTAGCTCTCCCCGGGGAGTTGCTACTGGCGGAGAACGATGCACTACGCCTTGTCCGAACATGCTCGGGATGTATTGGAGAAGCGGGGAATCCCCCGCCGCTGGATCGAACGGGTGCTCTTCGAGCCAGTTTGGATCGAGCCGGACCCCGTCGACGGTGAACTGGAGCACAGGCTGGGGCCAATAGAGGAGTTTGGAAGCCGAGTGTTGCGGGTGGTGGTCAGAGGGGGGGCCCACCCCCCCCTCGTCATCACCGCGTTTTTCGACCGCCGGAGGTTGCCGCGATGAAACTGAAAGTCGATCAGCAAGCTGACGCACTGTACCTGACCCTGGGCGAGGAGGTGGCAACTCGCACGGAAGAGGTGGCACCCGGAATCCTGCTGGACTACGACGACCAGGATCGCGTCGTCGGGCTGGAGATGCTCTATCTCTCCAAGCGCGTTCCCGCTCTGGATGCGCAGCGGTTGGTCTTCGAGTCACTGCCGAAGGTGGGCTGACCCGAGGCGGCGTCGGAGAGCTGGCCACGAAGCCGGTTTCGCCGCCGGTTGCGGCCTCGAGGGTTTCCGGGCGATTCACCTCCCATCACGGGCGAGAGGAACAAGGTCGTTTTCCAGCCCGGCTGGCCGGCGGACGTGAGCTTCCCCCGGACCCTTCGGCGGAATGGCGGCGAGGCGACAGAGCGTTGCCGGGAGGGGTTGACGGTCATGTCCGCATGCGCCTGCGAGATGGAGGCCCGCGACGCGCGGGAGCGGCGAACGCTGGTCGTCGTGCTGGGGATCAATGCGGCCATGTTCGTGGCCGAGTTCGCCCTGGGCTGGGTGGCCCAGTCCACCGGGTTGATCGCCGACTCCCTGGACATGCTGGCCGACGCCTCGGTGTACGGAATCTCCCTGTACGCCGTGGGGCGGAGCGCTGCCCTGAAGGCGCGGGCGGCCATGGCCAGCGGGTTGGGGCAGACGGCGCTGGCGGGGGGGGTGCTGCTGCAGGCGCTGCGGCGCTTCGTGGTGGGCAGCGAGCCGGTGAGCGCCCTGATGATGGGCGTGGGACTCGCCGCCCTCATCGCCAACGCCATCTGCCTGGCGCTGATCTCCCGGCACCGGGACGGCGGCGTGCACATGCGGGCCTCGGTGATCTTCTCCACCAACGACGTGATCGCCAACCTGGGGGTGATCGCCTCGGGGGCCCTGGTGTGGGCCCTGGACAGCCGCTACCCCGACCTCATCATCGGGGTGATCATTGCCGCCGTGGTGCTACGGGGCGGGCTGCGCATCATCCGCGAGGCGCGGGGCGAGCGTAGCCTCCCTCACCCCGCCTGAGCCCGAAAACCGCGGTTGGCTTCTACTGCCAGGCCGGATTTCGCCGCGCTGGCGGGCGTACTCGGGGACTCGGGCGCTGCGCCGTACGCTTGAGAGTACGGCTCACGCCCTCGCCCCTACGTGCGCCCGCCATCATCGGCGTCTCCGGCCTCTCGTCACGAACCCAACCGCGGTTTTCGGGCTGAGGGCCGCCGATGCGGGCGGGGATGGCCCGGCATCGGCGCCAGGGGGTAAGAGGTGGACCGGAGGGCGGGCGGTGCGCCAGGTAGAATGCCGCCGGTAGGCGCTCGGGCAAGCGGGGGGGCACGTGCAGACCCAGGACAGCGACAGGGGAGAGGGGCCGGCGCCGCTGCGGCTGGCGGTGAGCTCGGAGATCGGTCGCCTGCGGCGGGTGGTGGTGCACCGGCCGGGGCCCGAGGTGGACGTGATGAGCCCGACACTCATGCACGACCACCTGTTCGACGACATCCTTTACGGGCGGCGCGCCCGCCAGGAGCATGACCGCTTTCGCGCCGTCCTCGCCGCCGTCGCCGACGAAGTGCTCGACATCCAGGACCTGTTCGCCGAGGCCCTGGGCAACGGCGAGGTGCGGCGCCGCTTCGTGGACGAGCTGGCGCGGCTGGAGCGGCTGGAGGAGGGGGTCGCCGATCACTTGCGCTCGCTGGCGGCGGGTGAGCTGGCGGCGGCCGTCATCGGCGGGCTGTTGCATGCACCTGAGCATTTCGCCCGGCACCCGGCGGCGGACATCGTGTATCGCCTCCCACCCACGCCCAACCTGCTGTTCATGCGGGACCCCGGCGCGGTGGTCAACCACGGGGTCATCATCTCGTCCATGGCAACCCGGTCGCGGCAGCGGGAGCCGCTGGTGGCCCGTACCACCTTCCTGCACAACCCGCGCCTGGGAGTCAGCGATGAGCGTGTCTGGTTCGACGAGCTGGGCGACCCCACCTTCGCCGACCGCCCGCACCTGGCCACCCTGGAGGGTGGGGACGTGCTGGTGCTGCGCTCCGACCTGGTGGTGGTCGGGTGCAGCGAGCGCACCAGCCAGGTGGCGGTGGAGATCCTGGCCGAGTGGCTGCGCCGCGGGAGTGGTGTGGAAACCGTGCTGCTGGTGCTGATGCCACGGCGGCGCTCGGCGATGCACCTGGATACGGTCTTCACCCAGATCTCCCCCCACGAGGCGCTGGTCTACCCCCCCATGTTCATCCCCTCGCTGCTGGAGTTGCTGCCGGTGGTGAAGAAGGATCTGCGCGGCTCCGCGATCCGCACCGAGTTCAAGCACTCGCTCCTCGATGCCCTGCGCGACGAGGGGCTGGACCTCGATCCGATCTTCTGTGGCGGGCACGGCGACCGCATCGCCCAGACCCGCGAGCAGTGGACCGACGGTGCCAACGCCTTCTGCCTGGCCCCGGGGGTGATTTGCCTGTACGAACGCAACGAGCGCACCCTGGAGGAGCTCGACCGGCATGGCTACCAGGTGGTCAGTGACGAGGAGGTGATCTCGGGTAAAGCCCAGCTGGTCCTCGACGGCAGTCGCAAGACCGTGGTGAGCATCGCCTCCAACGAGCTTTCCCGGGCCCGGGGCGGGCCCCGGTGCATGACCATGCCCATCGAGCGGGACTCGCCGAGGTAGTTCAGCGCCCCTGGGGGGGGAAACCCGGTCCTCGGGCAACACCCAGTCGGTATCCGTGGGGTGTGCGGCGTACCAGGCGAAGGCGAAGGCGGTGAGCGACGGGGAGCCCTGCTCCTCGCCGTCGAGGGCGAGGGTCGGCGGGCGGGCGGTGAGGCGCACCCCGATCGGTGGCTCGGTGGGGAGGTGTGCGGTGCTCTCCCCCGCGCTGGCAAGGGCGGCGGCGGCAGGGTGGGTGACCGCCAGAAATCTCCCCGGGGCCAGCGGCACGACGAGGGTGAGGGTCTTGCGGGGAACGGCGCCGTGGGGCCAGGCCGGCTGGGCGGGAAAGCGCAGCAGATCGGAGCCCATGTAGCTGCCGAAGGGCTCCCGGCGGTACTCGCGGGAGAGTGCCGGATCGGGGGCCAGCACGGTGGTGCCCGGGTGGCGGGTACGCCACTTGCCCCAGGTGGCGAGCTGCGAGGGGAGCAGCTCCAGGCTGGCCCCTTGCTGGGCGGCACGGCCGGCGATGGCGCGCGCCAGGAAGGGGCTCCACAAGCTCTCTCCCGCCGGCGTGCGGTCGTAGAGGATCGGACCGGAGTTCCACACCAGTCCGGAGACGCCGAAGGTGGGGGCGCTGCCGTCCGCCAGCCGGCGCGCGAACACCGCCGACAGCCCGGAAAGGGCGTGGTGCACCACGAGCAGGGGCTCGCCGGCGATCTCGTCGTTGACCACCTCGTGCCACACCAAAAAGCGCAGGGGGTAGGCGCGCGGCTGACCCGCTCGCACCACGCCGATCACCAGGTCGGTGGGGACCAGCTGGGCGGCGCGGCGCTGCTGGCGCTGGGCGTCCATGCGCTCGGCACTCCAGACCGGTGGCAGCGTCAACGCGTGGGCGCCGTCCCGGGGCATGCCGGCGGCCACCAGCTCGCCCCCAGGCAGCGCAAGAAAAGTCACGTCGAACCCGTAGCTTGCAACGGTACGGCCATCACCCTGCCGGGGAGCTCCGCGGGACGAGGCGAGGTACAGCAGCCGCGCTGAAAGCCCGAGGGCGGCGATCGTCAGAGCCGCCGCCAGCCAGCTACCCGGTCGTCGCAGGGTCACGGGTTCCCGGGGTTGGCGAAGAGTGGGTTCGTGCTGACGGTGGCGACGGGGAGGGAGGCCACGGTGGCGGGTGCCAGGGGCCCGCGCCCCGGATCAGCCAGCATCAGGCCCAGGGCGAGCGGCAGGAACGCCAGGGTGGCGAGGAAGAGGCGTCGTGCCGAGGCGTCCGTCCGGCGCCGGGCCAGGCCCATGGCCATCCAGAGGAGCCAGAAGGTGAGGAGGACGCCTCCCGCGGCGCTCACCCATCCGGCCAGCCCGTGTAGCGTCGCCAGGACCGGGATGGGCGCCAGCGCCGCCGTGTGCAGCACCGCTGCCATGCCGGTCAGGTGACCTTCGGGGTCGTCGGCGGGGAGCATTCGGAAGCCGCCCCGGGCGTAGTCGCCGCGGTACAGCCAGGCGAGGGCCAGGAAGTGCGGCACCTGCCAGAGGAACAGCACTGCGAAGAGCAACCAGGCTCCCAGGCCGAGGTCGCCCCGGGCGGCCGCCCAGCCGATCATCGGCGGAATGGCACCGCACACCGCCCCCACCAGGGTGTTGGCCGAGGTGCGCACCTTCAGCGGGGTGTAGACCAGGGTGTAGAGGAGCACCACCGCGGCGGCGAGCAGGGCGGGGAGTGGTCCGCTCCCCAGCGCCAGGGTGAGCACTCCCAGTGACGCCGTACTGACACCCAGGAGGGTTGCCGTCGCGGGTCGGAGGAGGCCGGCGGGCAGGGGGCGAGAGCGGGTGCGCTCCATGCGGGCATCCCGATGCATCTCCAGACGCTGGTTGAGGGCCATGGCGCCGGCGGCGGCCAGCGCCGTGCCCACGGCTGTCGCCAGGAGGAGCCCAACCCGCCACTCGTTCCGGGCTCCCAGCAGGTAGCCGGCGGCGGCGGTGAGCACGACCAGGGTGACCAGGCGCACCTTGAAGAGATCGACGAGGGCCTGCCGGAGGGTGGCCAGGCGAGGGGAGCTATCCTTTGCACCGGCCGACGGGGGCGTGGAGGGGGGAGTGGCAGAACTCACCGGGCGCTACCTTTCGTGGCAGCCAACGCGGGGCGGCGAAGGGGCATTCCCGCCCATGGCTATACTGCCGATCGTGCTGATCGTCGAGCTCTTCGTCTCCCTGCAGGGGGAGGGGGTGCTGGCCGGCACTCCTTCGTTCTTTATTCGCACCTCCGGGTGCAACCTCCGTTGCGCCTGGTGCGACACCCCGTACGCCTCCTGGAAGCCGGAGGGGCAGCTGCGCAGCGTGGATGAGGTGGCTGCCGCCGCTCGCCAGGCCGGGGTGCGGCACGTGGTGGTCACCGGTGGGGAGCCGTTGCTGCAACGGGAGATCGGTCCCCTCACTGCGGCCCTGGCGCAGCAGGGACATCACCTGACGGTGGAGACGGCGGGGACGGTGGCGCCGGCGTTTACCTGCGACCTGCTGTCGGTGTCCCCCAAGACCTCCAACTCGACCCCGCCGGGCCCGTGGCGCCGCCGCCACGAGCAGCGGCGGCTGGACCGCGCGCCGCTTCAGGCGCTGCTGGCTGCCCACCGGGAGTATCAACTCAAGTTCGTCGTCCAGGACGCCGGCGACCTCCCGGAGATCGAGGCGCTGGTGGGCGAGCTGGGCGCCGCCCGGGAGCGGGTCCTGCTGATGCCCGAGGGGCGCAGCGCCGTCGAGGTGGCGGCACGGGCGCCGGCGGTGGCGGCTCTCTGCCTCAGGCATGGCTTTCGATACTCGCCCCGCCTGCAGCTCGATCTCTTTGGTGGCGGCCGGGGGGTCTAGGCGCCTTCCGCTGCGGGGGTGGCGGCGGGGGCGAGGACACGGCGAGCGGCCTCCACCGCCAGGATGACCGCCAGCACGAACAGGCCCGCGGCAATTCCGCCAATGAGGGTGAGGACACCGTAGCGCACGACAAGCTGGGCGAGCGCCACCATGGTGACCACGAACATGAACAGCATGGGGAGAGCGACGAAGGCGTGCCGGCGCCCTTCGTTGCGCAGCCAGACGGTCACCACGAGCATCGCCAGCGCCCCCAGCAACTGATTGGTGGCACCGAAGATGGGCCAGATCACCCGCCACGCCGGGGCGGGGGTGCCGTCGGGCAGGTGCAGGGTCATCTGGGTGAGGACGGCTGGCAGCGCCAGGCTCGCCAGGGTGGCCAGGAAGGTGGTCGAGAGGAGCGAGCGCTGCAGGGAGAAGAGCTCCTCCAGCACGTAGCGGGCCAGGCGGGTGCAGGTGTCCAGGGTGGTGAGCAGGAAGGTGGAGATGGCCAGCGCCCCGAAGTGGGTCCCCAGGGAGGCCGGGATGCCCAGGGCGCGGAGGAGGTGCCCCATTCCCTGGGCGAACACGAAGGTGGGCGCCTGCCCCCTGGCCGCCTGGGCGCCGATGAGCACCACCGTCCCCACCGCCACCAGGGCGAGCACCCCTTCGAGCAGCATGCCGCCGTAGGCCACGGGCCGGGCGTGTTCCTCGGAAGACAACTGCTTGGCGGTGGTGCCGGAGGCGACGATGGCGTGGAACCCCGAGCAGGCGCCACAGGCGATGGTGATGAACATGGCCGGGAACAGCAGCCCCAGGGAGGCGTCCGAGAAGGTGGCGAGAGCCGGCAGCGGCTCCACCCCGGCGGGGATCCGCCCGCCCCCCAACGCCAGGCCCACGACGGCCCCGGCGAGGGCGCCGAAGAGCAGGAACGAGGAGAGGTAGTCCCTCGGCTGTAGCAGCGACCACACCGGCAACACCGAGGCCACCAGGCAGTACAGCAACAGCGCGACGTCCCATCCGAGTTTGGGATCGGCGATGGAGAGGGAAACGGGCCACTGCTGCCCCAGCCAGATCCCCAGGAAGACCAGGGGCACGAAGAGGAGGGTGGCGACCCCCAGGGGGGCGCCGCGGCGGTAAACGAGGAGTCCGAAGACCACCGCCAGGCCGACGTACATCAGCGAGGAGGAGGCGACGCCGGGGTCGCTCACGAAAGTCGAGGAGGTGAGGTCGACGAACACCACGATCACGTAGACCAGGGCGAACCACACGAACAGCAGGAAGAGCCGGTGGGCGAGGGGAGAGATGTGCTGGCGAGCGATGTCGGCCACCGAGCGAGCGCGGTGCCGGATGGACGCCATCAGGGCGGAGAAGTCCTGCACCCCGCCGACGAAGACGGCGCCGAGGACGATCCACAGCACTGCGGGCAGCCACCCGAAGGCGGCGGCGGCGATGACCGGTCCGACGATGGGCCCGGCGCCGGCGATGGAGCTGAAGTGATGGCCGAACAGTACCGGGGCGCGGGCGGGCACGTAGTCGCGGCGGTCCGGGTTGGCGCGGGCCGCCGCGACTACGTGCCCGCCCGCGCCCCGGTACTG
>JABRVY010000546.1:0-2050 GCA_039961755.1 Acidobacteriota bacterium
GTCCTCGGGAACGTCCACCGCCACCGACTCCCCGGCCGCCCCTGCGCCACGTGGGCCTGTATGGCTTCCAGCGCCAGGCGCTCCTGCAGTTCACCACCTGGCCGGAAACCGAGCTGGAGCGCATCGAGGGGCTGGAACAGCTGCGGGCGCTCTGGCACGGGATGGCCATCCAGGTGCTGCCGGCGGCCGGGGAGTCGGTGGCGGTGGACGTTCCCGAGGACGTGCCGCGTGCCGAGGCGGCCCTGCGCGCCCGTGGGCTCGGCGCACGCTGAGATGGCATCGATGAAGGAGGACCCGGGGTGGCAACCAAGCTCGTGTTCGTGACCGGCGGGGTGGTGTCCTCGCTGGGAAAGGGGATCGCCGCGGCCTCCATGGGGGCGCTGCTGGAGGCGCACGGCTTTTCGGTCAGCCTGATGAAGTGCGACCCCTACATCAACGTCGACCCGGGCACCATGTCGCCGTTCCAGCACGGCGAGGTGTACGTCACCGACGACGGCGCCGAGACCGATCTGGATCTCGGTCACTACGAACGCTTTACCAGTCTGATCACGTCGCGCCGAAACAACCTCACCACCGGCAAGGTGTATCAGACGGTCATCGAGAAGGAGCGCCGGGGCGACTACCTGGGCTCCACCGTGCAGGTCATCCCGCACATCACCGACGAGATCAAGGCGTGCATCATGGCCGCTGCCGAGGGGTACGACGTCCTCATCGTCGAGATCGGCGGCACCGTCGGCGACATCGAGTCGCTGCCCTTCCTCGAGGCGATCCGCCAGCTGCGCCTGGACGCCGGCCGCGGCAACGCCATCAACGTGCACGTCACCCTGGTCCCCTACCTGCCCGCCTCGGACGAGTTGAAGACCAAGCCCACCCAGCACTCGGTGAAGGAGCTGCGCGCCATTGGAGTTCAGCCCGACATCTTGGTCTGCCGGGTGGATCGGCCGCTGCCCGCGGAGATGCGGCGCAAGATCGCTCTCTTCTGTAACGTGGAGGAGCGAGCGGTGATCCCCGCCCGCACCGTGGATACCATCTACGAGGTGCCGCAACGCCTGGCGGCCGAGGGACTCGACCGCATCCTGCTGGAGCTCATGAACTTGCCTGCCGGCAAGGGCGATCTTTCCAGATGGCAGGTAATCGTCGACAAGATCAAGAACCCCGAGCGCGAGGTCCGCATCGGCATCGTCGGCAAGTACGTCAACCTGCAGGACTCCTACAAGTCCTTGAACGAGGCGCTGCGCCACGGCGGTATCGCCAACCAGGCGAGGGTCGAGCTGGTGTTCATCGACTCCGAAAAACTCGAGCACGAGGCGTACGTGGAGGAGCTGTTCCAGGTGGACGGCATCCTCGTCCCCGGCGGCTTCGGCAAGCGGGGCATCGAGGGGATGATCCGCGCCATCGAGCTGGCGCGCGGGCACAAGATCCCCTACTTCGGCATCTGCCTCGGCCTGCAGACCGCGGTCATCGAATTCGCCCGCCACGTCTGCCAGCTGGAGCGCGCCAACTCCTCGGAGTTCGTTGCCGACCCCCCTTACAAGGTGATCTACAAGATGCGCGAGCTGGTGGGGGTGGACATCATGGGCGGCACCATGCGGCTGGGCAAGTACCCCTGCGTGCTCAAGCCAGGCTCCCGCGCCTGGGAGGCGTATCGTGCCGACCAGGTGTGGGAGCGCCACCGTCACCGCTACGAGGTCAACCAGGACTACGTCCCGCTGCTGGAGGAACACGGGCTGCGCGTCACCGGTCGCTCCCCCGACCGCATCTTCGTGGAAATGATCGAGATCCCCGACCACCCCTGGTTCGTCGCCTGCCAGTTCCACCCCGAGCTGAAATCCAAGCCCTTCGCCCCCCACCCCCTGTTCGTGGCCTTCGTCAAGGCGGCACTGGAGTACCGCCAGCGCCGGGCCAGCTCGGCGGCCACCTCCCAGCCCTTCGAACAGCCTGCCGAGCTGACCGGCGCGGCCGATCTGCTCCCCGACGTGGGAACCCCGCCCGGAGGGCACAGCTAGATGGAACCCTCCCCGCCCCGGGCGGGGTTCCCACGTCGGGGAGC
>JABRVY010000547.1:0-2241 GCA_039961755.1 Acidobacteriota bacterium
GGGTGAGCGAGGGGGGGGTGCGGGGGGTGAGCAGCAGCGACGACGGGGTGAGGGGTGAAGGCTCCAGCGCCATGAAGTCAGGCGTGTACGGGGTCAACTCCCACGCCTCGGGGTACGGGGTCTTCGCCCGCAACACCGGTGGTGGGCTGGCCGGTGGCTTCGACGGCGGGGTGCAGATCTGGGGGTCACTCAACGTCACCGGGACCAAGAACTTCCTCATCGATCACCCGCTCGATCCGGAAAACCGCGTGCTGCGGCACGCGGCGGTGGAGTCCTCCGAGGTGCTCAACGTCTACTCCGGCAACGTGGTGACCGACGAGGAGGGGTGGGCGGTGGTGACGTTGCCGCCCTGGTTCGAGGCGATCAATACCGATTTCCGCTACCAGCTCACCGTCATCGGGCGCTTCGCCCAGGCCATCATCGAGGAAGAAGTGAAGGACGGCCGCTTCGCCATTCGCACCAACCTGGCCCGGGTGAAGGTGTCCTGGCAGATCACGGCCCGCCGCCACGACGCCTGGATGCGCGCCCACCCCTTCGTGGCCGAAGGCGAGAAGGCGCCTGCCGAGCGGGGGCTTTATCTGGCTCCCGAGGCGTTCGGCCAGCCGCCAGCGGCCGGCACCGCCGCCCGTCCGTCGGCCGGGGAGGCGGCGGCCCCCGCCGTCGATGCCGGGGGGGTCGGCGGGAGAGAGGCCCCAGCTCCCCCACGGTGAGGTGAGAACGAGGAGCGCGGGCCCCGGGTGAGGCCCGCGCTGGGCTATATCGGGCATCGTTCCGATCAGCGCTGTGCGGCGCTGGCGGTCTCGCTGTGCCGGCGGTCCAGCTCGGCCAGCCGGTACTCCACCCCCCTCTCCTCGGGCTGGCCCCACACCTCGGGGTGGAGGTAGGTCCCCTGCTCGTCGGCGGGCTTGTCCTCCTCCACCGGGGTGCGGTGGGCGTTGGCCCAGGCGTCCTGCCGGATGCCGGTCACCTGCCAGGAGACTTCGGTGTGCGGTGCGCTGGTCTGGATGACGAAGGAGTTGTTGGCGATCTTGCGGGCGATGCGGACGTGCACCCAATCGTCGCCGCCGCCGAGGACGGTGAGCTGGTAGCGAAAGTCGCGGTTCAAGGCCTCGAACCACTCCGGCAGCCGGACGGTGGCGAAACCGCGCTCGTCGGTAACGGTGTTGCCGTTGTAGATGTTCATCATGTCGGGGGACTCCACGAAGGAGTGGTAGAGGTACTTCTTCTCGGGCTCCAGAGGGTGGTCGATCTTGAAAGAACCGCTGGACTTGGTGAGGGTCCCGGCGACCTGCACGTTGCCCGAGAAGTACCCGGCGTGGGTGCCGCTGCCGTTGTCACCCCAGACGCCGTAGTTGAGGTAGCCGAAAGCGCCGGCCGCGTTATTGCTGGACTTCTTGCCGTACACCCCGTACGAACCATGCCCCACGTAGCCGAAGTTGCCGGTCGTCGTCTCCCGGGCGTAGAGTCCGTACACGCTACCGGACGCGTTCACGCCGTACTTGCCCTCAGCCTCCACCCCGGCTCCGCTGGTGCTGCTGCCGTGCACGCCGGGCCCGCTGCTGCTGTTGGCGGCACGCACGGCGGGAGCGGACGCGCCGCTTTCCCCCAGCACCCCGGTGCCCGCATCGCTGCGACCGTAAACGCCCTTGGCCAGGGCCCCGAGGTTGGCGATGCCGAGCACGCCGATGCCACTGGTGGCGTGGGAGAACCCGTGCACCCCCGTTCCTCCCGTGCTGACGCCATACACCCCGTACCCGCTACTGCTGTTGCCCCCCCGAACCCCGGCGTTTGCCGGGCTCGAGGATTCTCCGTGGACTCCGTAGATGGCGCTGCTCTCGCCGTAGATTGCGGAGCCGCCGCCGTTGTTGTCAACCCTGAAGAGGGCGTTTGCGGAGCTCCCGGAGCCGCTGAAGGGCAGTGTCAGACCCCCTTGCAGATCGGTGTCCCAGGCGAGACTACCGCCAGCGAGCTTGAGTACCTGGCCGTTGCTGCCGCCGGACGCCGAAAGCTTCTCGCGAGTCACCGCCGCGTTGGCGATGTCGCCAGTCGTTACCGCCCCGTCGGCGATCTTCGCCGAGGTAACGGCGTTGTTGGTCAGGTCATTGGTGCCCACCGTGCCATCGGCGATCTTGACGGAGGTGACCGCGTTGTCGGCAAGGTCCGCGGTGGCCACGGCCCCGTCCTGGATCATCGTGCTGGTGATGCCCGAGTTGGCCACCGCCAGGGTGACGTTGCCGCTGG
>JABRVY010000548.1:0-3160 GCA_039961755.1 Acidobacteriota bacterium
GGTGGGGGGCGACCGGACCCCCCGAAAAGAATGGAGCGGGAAACGGGATTCGAACCCGCGACTTCGACCTTGGCAAGGTCGCACTCTACCGCTGAGTTATTCCCGCTCGCCGCCCTCTCGCCGAGGGCCAGTGAAAAATAGCAATCGCGCGTCGAACAGTCAAGCCCGGAAGCTGCGCCGGACACCCGATCGAACGATGTGAGCCATCTCACCGGTGCAACCCCGTCGGCCCAGCCTGCCCGGGGGACAGTTCCTGACGGCCAGGCTAGAATTGACGCTCATGCAGAACCCTGATCGTCTGAGCGACTCCATGGGGTTGCCCATTCCCAAGGCCGACTCCGGGCGGCGGCCGGGGTTCGCGGCCTACCTGCGCAGCCGCCTGATTACCGGCGCGCTGGTGGCCCTGCCCCTGGTCATTACCTTGTTCTTCGCGCGCTTCCTTTTCAACTTACTGGATCGCTGGTCCTACCCGATTTCCGAGCGCCTGGTGGGGCACGCCATTCCGGGTGCCGGCGCCGTCCTGGCCATTTTTCTCGTCTTCACCCTCGGAGTGCTGGCCCACAACGTGTTCGGGCGTCGCATCCTGCGATTTGGTGAGGCGATCATCTCGCGGGTGCCGCTGCTCAACTCGGTCTATCTCGGTTCCCGCGAGGTGACCCGCGCGTTCAGCTCCGACCGCACCAGGAGCTTCCGCCGGGTGGTCCTCATCCCCTACCCGGTGGAAGGCTCCTGGGCCATCGCTTTCGTCACTGCGGAGTTCGCCACTTCCACACCCGCCGGCCCATGTCGTATGGTCTCCGTGTTCATGCCCTCGACGCCCAACCCCACCACCGGTTTCTACATGATCTATCCGGAGAGCTTGGTGCGAGATACCGACCTCACCGTGGAGGAGGCGGCGCGCATGGTGATTTCCGGCGGCATCCTCGCCCCTCCTCCGGACCACGTGCTGCGTCCTTCGGATGTGCCCCGAACATGAGCGCGCCGGAGCCAGGTGAGCTCTCCCGGCGGCGCTCCCAGGCGCTCGCCATTGACCACGCTCTGGCCGTCGCCTACCCCGACGCGTGGTGCGAGCTGCGCCACTCCAGCCCTTACGAGCTGTTGGTGGCAACCATTTTGTCCGCCCAGTGCACCGACGCCCGCGTCAATCAGGTCACCCCGGCGCTCTTCGCCCGCTACCCGGACCCCGCCGCCCTGGCCGCCGCCGACCCCGCAGAACTGGAGGAGCTGATCCGCCCCACCGGGTTCTTTCGCAACAAGGCCAGGGCCCTGCTGGGGATGGCCCGGGCCATCGCGGAACGCTTCGCTGGCCGGGTACCGGCCACCATGGAGGAGTTGACCTCCCTTCCCGGGGTGGGGCGCAAGACCGCCAACGTCATCCTGGGCACTGGCTTCGGGATCGCCGCCGGCATCGTGGTGGACACTCATGTGGCTCGCCTGAGCAGGCGCCTCGGCCTCACCCGCGAGAGCAATCCGGAGCGCATCGAGGATGACCTCAAGGCGCTGTTTCCGCCCTCCTCGTGGATCCTGCTGGCGCACCGTCTGATCATCCACGGCCGCCGGGTGTGCACGGCCCGCCGCCCCGCCTGTGACGCCTGCCCCCTGGCCCACGTCTGCCCCCGCCTGGGGGTGGCAGAGGCTACAATCCCCTCGACAAGCGCCAGCCGGCGCAGGAGATAGCATGCACCCACGCACGCCCTGGGGGGGGTGGATCGAGGTCGTCACCGGCAGCATGTTTTCCGGCAAGTCCGAGGAGCTCATCCGCCGACTGCGCCGGGCGATCATCGCCCGGCAGCGCGTGCAGGTGTTCAAGCCCCAGCTCGACGACCGTTTCGCCTCCAACCAGGTGGTCTCCCACTCTCGCTGGCGGCTGGAGGCGGAGCGGGTAGCGCGGGCCGCCGAAATCCTGGATCGGCTGGACGCCCGCACCGAGGTGGTGGGGATCGACGAGGCGCAGTTTTTCGACGCCGAGCTGGTGCGGGTGTGTAACCACCTGGCCGACCTGGGCAAGCGGGTAATCGTCGCCGGCCTGGACATGGATTTCCGCGGCGCCCCCTTCGGCCCCATGCCCGAGCTCATGGCCATCGCCGAATCGGTGGAAAAGATGCACGCCATCTGCGCCCGGTGCGGCGCCCCCGCCGCCTACACCCAGCGCCTGACCACCGCGCAGGAGCAGGTGGTCGTGGGTGCGGCCGACATCTACGAGGCCCGCTGCCGCCGCTGCTTCGAGGCGGGAGGTCCCGCTCCCCAGCCCGAGCTCTACCCCCAGGACGAGGAGGGGGAGTGACGGCTCCTTTCCTCCCGGGAAACTAGATCAGCCCGGCCCGCAGCGCCTTGCTCACCGCCTCGGCCTTGGAGTGCACGTGCAGCTTCTGGTAGACCGAGCGCACGTGCTTGCGCACCGTGTTGACGGTGATGCCCAGCTCCCGGCCGGCGGACTCGTAGTTGTGGCCGTCGGCCAGCAGGCGTACCAGGCGCGTTTCCTGCTCGCTGAGGTGCGCCTCCACCACCTCGGGGTCGGGCCGGATGCGCCGGAAGAGGGTCACGAGTTTGCGCGCCACCTCGGGGGACATGGGCGCGCCGCCGCCCACCGCCTCGCGCACGAAGCCCAGTAACTCGGCGGGAGGGGTGCGCTTCAAGATGTAGCCGTCCGCCCCGGCGCACAGGCAGCGAAAGATGTTGGCGGTGTCCTCGAACACCGTGAGCATGAGCACGGACGCGTGAGGGAAGCGTTGCTTGAAAAGCTCCACCCCTTCGCACCCCGAGCGCCCCGGCAGGTGCAGATCCAGCAGGATCACGTCCGGGGGGGCGCTCATCTCCCGCGCCATCGCCTCTTCCACCGAGCCATACGCCCCTGCCAGAGAAAAGCCCGGGGAGGCCCGCAGGAGCAGCGAAAGTCCCTCGCGGGTGATGCGGTCGTCTTCGACCACGGCCACGGCGATGCCGCCTTCGCTCATGGAAAGCTCGCGCTGCTGTGATCTGTAGCACGTTTCTTTCGCCGGCCAAGGCGCATGAACATGCGCCGCCGGCGTCGGCTGCCCAGCGGCACCACCAGCACCACGCGCGTCCCCCCTGCAGGAGGGCGCTCCCAGCGCAGAGAACCGCCCAGCGCCGCGGCGCGCCGGCGCATGTTGGCCATCCCCCGACCCTCCCCAACCCCGGT
>JABRVY010000549.1:0-1259 GCA_039961755.1 Acidobacteriota bacterium
ATGCTGGAGCCCTTCTCCGCCCTGCTGCTGGGCGCCGGAGTGCTGCTGGCCCTCGCTCGCCTGCGGCGCGACCCCGGCCTGGGGGTGGTGCTGGTGGTAGTGGCGGGGGCGTTTGCGAGCGGCATGGTGTTGACCATCCCCCCCCCAGCCTTTCACCGCTTCAGCGTGGCCTTTCCCCTGCTGGCCCTGCTCATGGCCCTGCCACTGCAGGCGGCGTGGGCGGCGCCCTGGCCGGCCCGGCGCCTGCGGGTGCTGGCGGTGGCGGCGGCGGTGACCCTGTTTGCCGCGTTGAATCTGGGGCACTTCGCGCGCGGCAGCTGGAACGAGCAGGCCCCCGAGGAGCTGCGCCTGGGGGAGTACCTCAATTCCCGCTTCCCCCACAAGAAGCTGTACATGGCCGCCTTCCCCGGCTACGCCTACGCCAAGTTCGCCTATTTTGCCCCGGTGCGGCGGGCCGGCCCCACCGTCACGGGGTACCACGCGGACCTGCTGGAGGGGTTTGACGCTGGCGAGGACTACCTCTACGTCATTGCCATGCCCGACATCTTCGGGCCGCAGTTTCAGGCGCTGGACCCCCACGGCCGGCTGCGGCGCTTTTCCGCCCAGTACGCGCTGTTCTTCAACTGATGCGGTGGCGTAGGGCGGCAGGCGCGGCGCTGGCGGTGGGGGCAGGGGTGGTGGCCCTGGGGGCCGCTTTGGGGGCGAGCGGCATTCGCCTGGCGGTGGACTGCAGCGGGGGCGAGGTGACCGTGGCAGCCCTCGGCCACCGCTTCGAGGCGTTTCCCCATCCCGTCGACGACCAGGTGAAGGTGCACTTTCACCCCCAGGAGCGCTTTTCCACCCCGCAGGTGCTGCTGCCCCACCGCCAGGCGCTGCTGGACGGGTGGGCGGCGTTGCCGGCCGCCCTCTCCCGCCGTCCGGCCCGCCCGCAGGAGTTCGCCGTGCCGCCCGGGACACGGGTGGAGTTCCTGCACTTCAACCCCTTCCGCGCCTCCTTCACGGTGCGGGGCGGGGGGCGGGAATTGCGCCTGGAGATCAACATCCCCGACTCCTCCCTGGAGGCCTGGGAAGGGAGCGAAAAGCGGGGCGCCATTCCCCTGCGCCCGCCGTTCCTGCGCCTGACTGCGGCGCCCCTGCTGGCCGCCCTGGCGGTGGCCTGGGTGCTGGCGGTGCCGCTGCGTTGGGGAGGGACGGCGCTGCCTCCCGGGGAAACACTGGAAGGCTCCCCCGGTCCCCGCCGGGGCCAGGTGGCGCTGGTG
>JABRVY010000550.1:0-6990 GCA_039961755.1 Acidobacteriota bacterium
CCCCCCAGGGAGGCGTAACGGATCTCGCCCTCGCGGGTGGGCGGGGACCACTGGGGCTGGACGGGCAGCAAGCGGTAGGAGAAGCGGATCGCGCGCTCGTTGCGAAAGCTCAAGGAAGCCAGAGTGATGGAGATGGCGCCGGGACGCGCAGGCAGGCGGGCGCCGGGCGCGATGGGCCCACCGCCCTCCCGCCGCGCTCCCTCGATGCGGATCGGCAGGGGCGTGCGATGGGACGGGTCGTGCCTGGGGTCGAAGTGCACCAGCCCCACCGCCGTGCCAAACCACAGGGTGCCGTCGGCGGCCTCGAAGGCGGCGTTGGCGCTGCCCTCCAGGTCGGGCAAGCCGTCCCCCTGGTCGAAGTGACGAATGCTGCCTTCCTCGAGCACATCCAGGCCCTGGGAGGTGTACAGCCACACCCGCCCCCGGCGATCGGCCAGCACTTGCCAGACGAAGTCATCCACCAGGCCGCGGCGGGTGTCCCAGCGCTCCACCCCCTGGGGGGTGAGGCGGAGCGCCCCGTCGCCGTTGGTGGCCAACCACAGCCCGTCGCCCTGGCGGGCGATGGACCACACCACCTGGTCGGTCAGCCCGTCCCTGGCCCGCAGCATCGTGACGCGCCAGCCGCGATCGACGCGCGCCAGCCCGCCATCGCGCAGGGCCACCCAGAGATCGCCACGGCTGTCCCGTTGCAGGGCGAGGGCGCGCAGGGAGGCCACCTCGGGAGGCAGGGGCAGGCTGCGCCCCCGGCGAAGGAGGGCCAGCCCCGACCAGGTGGCGATCCATACCGAGGCGCCGTCGTCGTCGGGAGCGAGGGCGTAGACCGAATCGGAAGGCAGGCCGTGGCGGCTGGTGAGAGTGGCTTCGACCCGCGTCCCCCGCAGGATTACTACCCCGCCGCTGGTGCCCGCCCAGACGCTGCCGTCCCCTAAAGGGAGGAGGGCGTACACCCGGGGTCCCCGCAGTTGCGAGGGGGAAATCACCTCCACGCGGGAATCGGTGACCACGGCGATCCCGGCGCGGGTGCCCACGAACACCCGCCCAGCAGCATCCCCGATGATGGCGCGGACGAAGGGGTGGGGAAGGCCGTCGGCGACGGTGAAGGTGGTGATGGGGCCGGGCACCAGCTTGACCAGCCCCTCGTCGCTGCCCAGCCAGAGGTTGCCCTCGCGGTCGCCGACCACCCGGTGGATGGTGTCGGCTTCGAGGCCCTGGGCGCGGCCGAGGCGGCTGATCTGGCCGGCCTCGAGGCGAACCAGGCCGGTGCGGGTGGCGACCCACAGGGTGGAACCAGCGGCGGCGAGATCCTGCACGAAAGTGTCGGGCAGCACGGGAATGCCGTCGGGTCCCGGGACGCCGCGGGGGAAGCGGTACAGCCCGGTCTCGCTGGCCACCCACAACCCGTCGTCGTGGAGGGCGAGGGCCCGCACCGTGGTGCGGGGGAGGTTGGTGGGGACGGGGGCAAAGCCGTCGCCGGTCCACGACACCAGGCCGCCCTGATGGCCGGCGTACAGCGTCTCCCCCAGGCGGCGCACTGCCCAGACGTTGCGCAGCTCCTCCGCGCCCGCCCGGGGGAAGTGCCGGGGACGACCATCCCGGGCCAGGTGGGTGATGCCCGCGAAGGTCCCCACCCAGACCCCCCCGGCGCCGTCGCTTTCCAGGTCCATGACGTCGTCGCTGAGCAACTCCTCCGGGGCGCGATGGCAGCGCAGCACGGTGGGGAAGCGCACCCGGCAGACACCACCGCCGGCGGTGCCCACCCACAGCTCTCCGCCGGCGGCCGGGACGATGTCCTGCACCGTGTTGTTGCTGAGACCGTCGGTGGTACGCAGGTGCTGGAACGTCCGCCCGTTGAAGCGGGAGAGGCCACCGTAGGTCCCCACCCAGAGGTAACCGTCGGCGTCCTGAGCGATGGCCATCACCTGTCGCTGGGGCAGGCCGTCCCGGTTGGTCAGGCTGGAAAAGTTGAAACGCTCGGCGGGCGCCGGCGCCCCAGCCGCGACGCTGAGGACGGCGGCGGCCAGAATTGTCCTGCCATTGACCACTGCCCCCATGACGCTCAACAGTATAGAGCTTTCACGCCTGACATTACGGTTCCCCTTTGCCCCGCTGCCGGCCCGTTGACAACCCCGCAACGCCACCCCACCTTGTAACATGGAGGTCGTCACCTGGAAACGGAGATCGGCGAAAAGGGGGTGGAGCGATGCGGGCATACCTGGTGTTCACGGGGACCGGGCCGATTCTCATCCTCACCACCTACAGCAGCGTGATCGACGAGCGGCTGGTGGAGAAGCTCAGGCACAAGGGGATCGAGAAGTTCATTGCCTACGAGGTGTCTGTCGAGCGCACCCGGCAGCTCTACGGGGTGCCGTTCGAGGTGATCGCCCGCGATCTGGTGGGGTGTGAGGACGTGCGCGTGCTGGACTTCAACGGCCACCACATCTTCGCCAACTTCCGCCTGGCCGAGCTGGGCGAGCCCATCAAGTTCGGGGATTGATCGCTGCCGCCGGCGGCGACCCGGTGCCGGCAGTGAGTTCGGCGGCGGCACACAGGGTCAGGCGAGCCTCGCGAGCGCACAGCCGCAACCCCACGGCGGCCAGCAGCGCCGGCAGACGGGCCAGGGGTAGCCCCACCACCGCCTGCACGTTGCCCTCCACCCGGGCGACCAGCAGCGCTCCCCTGCCCTGGACGGCATAGGCGCCGGCCTTGTCGCGGTACTCGCCGGTGCCCAGATACCATCGCAGGAGCTCGTCGGAGAAGGAGGTGAACTCCACCCGCGCGGCCTCGAGGTGACTGGCGCCGCGCTCACCCCACCGGACGGCGGTGGCGGTGAGGACGGTGTGAGCGCGGCTGCGCAGCAGCCGCAGCATGCGCTCGGCGTCCCCGGGATCGGTGGGCTTGCCGAGGATCTCGTCACCCAGGACCACCGAGGTGTCGGCGGCCAGGACGGGGAGGTGGGGGGCGGCGGCCACGGCGGCGCTGGCCTTGTCCCGGGCGACCCGCTGCACGTGCACGATGGGTGACTCGCCCACCCGCCGGGTCTCGTCCACCGCGGGAGTCACGGTGATGAACTCGAGCCCGAGCCGGGCAAGGAGCTCCTGGCGGCGGGGGGAAGAGGAGGCGAGGACCAGCACGAGCTCGTCGGGGCGCACGGGCCGCTCAGCCGGCCTCGGAGAGGCGTTGGACGACCAGTACGGACCTCGAGTCGTCGACGATTTCCACCACCGATCCCACCGGCAGGCTTTCCCCTCCGGCGGTGCGGGCAGCCAGCAGGACGGTGGCATCCCCCTGCTCCAGGCGGATCTGTCCAAAGCCACCGGCGGGGATGGCGCGCACCACGGTGGCCTGGCGCGTGGTCAGCTGGCGCCGGGGCGGTCGGGTGCGCAGGAGCATGGCGGCCATCACCACCAGGGCGACGAGAATCGCCGCCAGCAGGACGAACCCCCAGGTCACGAAGTGATTGTAGCTGGAAGCTGGGACTCACGGTTAACAGGCGGCGATCCTCGGGGTATTCATGCCCTGGGGATCGGGGTGGGGCGTCCCTCCTCGTCGACGTTGACGTAGGTGATGACCGCCTCGGTGACCCGACGAGGGAGGGGATCGTGCTGCAGTCGCTGGGCCTCGACCACAACGCGGACGGTGATGGAGGTGGTGCCGATGCGGATCAGCTCGCCGTAGAACGACACCAGGTCACCCACGTGGACCGGTCGGTGAAAGACCACCTTGTCCATGGCGACCGTCACCACTCGCGTGGCGCCGTGGACGTGCGCCTCGATGGCCCCCGCCTGGTCGATGTAGGCGAGGATGATGCCGCCGAAGATCGTCCCGTGGGGGTTGGTGTCGCGGGGGAGGAGGGTGACGCGAATGGCCGGCTGGCGCGATTCCTCGATGGGCATGGGGAGAGGATACTCCGCGATCTGGCCGGGCTGAAGAGAGGTGAGGGCGTGTGCTAGTGTGTGCGCCAGGGGGCGAGGTGGCGAAAGGGTTCTGGAAGGAGCTGCACTGGCAGATCTTCTTCGCCATGCTGCTGGGCCTGACAACCGGGGCCCTGTGGCCCGAGGCCACTCTGGCGCTCGGCTTTCTCGGGGACATCTTTCTCAAGCTCTTGAAGCTCATCATCATCCCCTTGATCACCTTTTCCCTGGCGGCGGGGGTGGCGTCCATCGGCAACCTGCGCGGTGTGGGCAGGATCGGGGCCAAGACCTTTCTCTTCTACCTCCTCACCACCGCCATCGCGGTGGCCATCGGGCTGGTGCTGGTGAACCTCATCCAGCCGGGGAAGGGGGTCGTGCTGCCACTGAAGGAGGCCCCCCGATCGGTGCTGGAGGGCAAGACCACGGTGGGGGAGATCCTCATGGGGATCATCCCGGACAACCCCGTGGCCGCCATGGCCAACTCCAACTATTTGCAGGTGATCTTCTTCGCCCTCGCGGTGGGGGCCTTCCTGACGCTTCTGGAGGGTGAGCGCCGGCGGGTGTGGATGCTCTTCGTGGAGGGTGGCTTCGACCTCTTCATGAAGATGACCTCGGCCATCATCCGGCTGGCCCCCATCGGCGTGTTTGCCCTCCTGGGCCGCACCATCGCCCAGGTGGGACTCGCCGTCCTCCAGCCCCTGGCGTGGTACATGATCACCGTCGCCGCCGCCCTGGCGCTGCAGGCGGTGGTGGTGCTCCCCCTGCTCATCAAGGTGCTGGGCCGCCGCAACCCCGGCACCTACGCCCGGGCGTTCGCCCCGGCGCTGCTGACGGCCTTCTCGACGGCGTCCTCCAACGCCACCCTGCCGGTGTCCATGCAGTGCGCCACCCAGCGCGCCGGGATCTCGACCCGGGTGGCCACCTTCGTACTACCTCTGGGGGCCACCATCAACATGAACGGGACGGCGCTGTATGAGGCCATCGCTGCCCTGTTCATCGCCCAGGTGTACGGCATCGAGCTGAGCTTCACGCAGCAGTTGATCGTCCTGCTGACGGCCCTGCTGGCGGGCATCGGGTCAGCCGGGATCCCCATGGCGGGCCTGGTGATGATGGCCATCGTGCTGCGCAGCGTCGGCCTGCCGCTGGAGGGCATCGGCTACATCATCGGGGTGGATCGCATCCTCGACATGGCGCGCACAACCGTAAACGTATGGGGAGACATGGCGGGCTGTGCGGTGGTGGGGCACAGCGAAGGAGAGTGACCCATGCGAGCGAGCGCTCTTGCGGCAGTGGCGACGTTGGTGGCGGCCGTGGCCTTGGCGCAGGCCCGCGACCCGGTGGTGGTAGTGTTCAAGGCGCACGTGGAGCTGGAGAAGAAGCTGGTCGCCGCCAATCTGCTGGAGCTGGAGAGGGCTCACGAGCAGCTGCGGGCCGCCAGCGACCGGCTGATCCGCCTGGGGGACGACCTGCTGCGGGCGGAGCGGGAGGGGGAGGATCTCGCCTCCTTCACCTCCCGCCTGGCGGACGTGCGGCGAGCGGAGGCGGAACTGACCCAGGCTCTGGCCACCGCCCAGCAGGTGCGGGCGACTCTGGCGGCGCGGCGGGGCACCCTCGACCAGCTGCAGGCCGAGATTGCCCGCCTGGAGGCGGGGAGCAAACCCGGCGATGAGCTGTCCGGGCGCTGGTACGTGGCCATCGAGCCGGGGGCTTTGAAGGGCACCTTCGACCTGGAACTCTCCGGCACCATCGTGACCGGCGTGTACTCCCTGGCCGGGGGGTGGCGAGGGTCCCTGCGGGGGACCTTCATCGGCCAGAACCTGCGGCTGGAGCGCATTGACGCGCAGCTCGGTTTCGTCGCCACCTATACCGCCCGCATGGTCACCCGCGGCGAGGAAAAGCGGCTGGAAGGGCGGTGGGACGCCACCAATCTGGCCGCCGGCGGGGCCGCCTCCGGAACCTGGGTGGGTCGGCGAGACCAGGCACCCTGAGGGGTGCGGGAAATCAACAGAAAGTCCCGTGGCGTGTACTATGGGCGGGCCGCACCCCAGGTGGCCGACGGAGCCGCGGGGGGTTGGGCCTGGCAACGTGCCGGTCGGGGGGGATCAAATAGATGATGGTAAGGAACCCGGTGATCACTGGAGTGGCGGGGGTGCTGCTGGGGTTTTTCGTGGGTTTCGTGGTGGGTCAGCGGCAGGGGGTCGTGCCGCAGATGGGCGGAGGAAGGATGGGGGATCCCCACGCCGGTGTGCCCGGGGCTCCCCCCTTGTCGGGGATGCCCCCGCAGGGGTCCGACGGCGGTCATGCCGCCTCGCCCCCCAGCCCGCAGCTTCTCGAGGCGGCGCGCGAACTGGAGCGGCTGCTCGCCGAGGATCCCAACAACTACGAACACCTGGTGCAGATGGGGAACGTCCAGTACGATCTCGGCAACTGGTCCAGGGCGGTGGATTTCTACGAGCGGGCGCGGGCGATCCGCGACGACTCCGCCGATGTGATGACCGACCTGGCCGTGGCCTACCGCGAGTCCGGGCAGTCGGCCAAGGCCATCGAGCTCCTGGACCGCGCCGCCGACATGAAGCCCGAGCACTGGCAGTCGCGCTACAACGCCGCGGTGGTGAGGCTCTTTGACCTCAACGACACGGCCGGGGCGCTGGAGGAGGTGGCCAAACTCAAGGCGCTGCGGGGCACCATCAAGGACATCCCTGACCTCGCTCCCCTGGAGCAGGAGATCCTCCGGCGGCAGCGGTGACGCGTACCGTCATCCTCCTCATTCTGCTGTACCTGGTATGGCGGATCGCGGGTTTGTTCGGCCTCCGCCGCCGGCAGGAGTACCTGCGGCACCAGGAGCGGATGGGGGTGGTGGAGCTGGTGCGCTGTGACCGCTGCGGCCGCTACGTCAGCCCGGCGGAGGTGCGGGAGGAGGGGCGATGGCCAGCCCGGCGCCTGGTGTGCGCCGGTGGGTGTGAGCGACCAGCGGCGGGTGAGGGCTTTCGGGCGAGCGGCCCGGCCACAGGCAGATGAGGGGTGAGGCCCGGCAACGCGCCGAACTGGTGGCGGTGGGGGCGGCGCTGGAGCGCCAGGG
>JABRVY010000551.1:0-8708 GCA_039961755.1 Acidobacteriota bacterium
CCGGGGGGAGGTGTTCGCCCGCCGTGGCCACCGCCGCCCCGCGGGCGAACACCTCCCCCCGGCGACGGACGTTGGCCCCGACAGCGGCGACGGGCAGGCGCACCCGGCCGTCGGGCCGCGGCTCGGCCGTCTCCTGGATCACCACCGTGTCCGCCCCCGCGGGGAGGGAAGCCCCGGTGAAGATGCGGACGGCCGCCCCGGCCGGCAGTGAGCCAGGCGGGTGCCCCGCCGAGGCGGTGAAGGCCACCCCGAACTCTCCCGGCAGTTCGGCCCCCCGCACGGCGTAGCCGTCCATCGCCGAGACGTCCGCCGCCGGGTAGTCCACGGCGGCGTGGGCTGTCGCCGCCAGGCGGCATCCCAGCGCCGCCGGCATGGGTCTTTCCGTGGCCCCCAAAGGCTCCACGCGATGTGCCAGGAGGGCGCGAGCATCTTCGCAAATAATCATCGGGCCGTCGTTCCTTTCCTCCTCGCCCCGTCGGGGATTCTCACCGCCGCCAGAAGCGCCGACGCGCCTGGGCCGGAGAAAGGATGGGTATTGGTGAATCACCTGCCAGGGCCAGGAGATCGGCATCCCCGCTCACCAGGGCATCGGCGGCAGCAACCACGGCCAGCTCCAGAAACTTCCTGTCCTCCTCGTGACGACAGGCCGGGAGGTGGACGGGGGAGGCCGTAACCCCGACCGCCTCGGCGAAGGGCAAGTACTCGCTCAGCACCTCTTCGCGTTCGGCAGTGGTGAGGCGGAATTTGGGGTACGAGAGGGCGCGCACCAGCTCCGCCACGGTAGCGACAGACACCACCGGCACACACCACCCCAGGGCCCAGGCGCGTCGTAGCCAGCTCACCTGCCCGTGTTCGAAGAGCAACGCCGAAAGGACGACGTTGGTGTCGAAGACGACGCGGGCGCTCACTGTTGCCGTGCCCAGCTTACCGCGTCGGCGACGGCGGCTTCGTCGATGCCGAGTTGCCGCAACTTGGCGCGCACTTCCCGCGCGCGGCTGCGGCGCAACGGAACGAGGATGATCCTCTCCTCTTCGGCGATGACTTCGAAATAGTCGACGTCACCAAACTGATCCGCGGCTGCCTTGGGAAGCGTAATTTGGTTTTTGGAGCTCTTCTTTGTAAGCATTTCCAAGTCTCCAAGAAAAAGAATACTCCCCGGGGTGGGTGGTCATCAAGGAGAGCTGTCTCACCCTGCTGGGAGGCGCCCCTCCCGCCTTGTCTGGCGGCACGCGCTCCAGCGGCTGACCGAGCTGTTCGGCCCTGGGGGCGGAGGAGTTCGCGCCGGGCTTCCTTGCCGTTGAGTGGTCTTCCCCCTACCCCAAAGGGTCGAGACCGCGGCGAACGAACTCGGCGAGAGCCAGACCGCTTGTGGCCAGGTAGCCGTGGGTGGTCGCCAGGCGTTGACCCAAGGCGCCGGCAAAGGCGTCCAGGTGCTCGCGGCGGAACAGCTCGGTGGCCCTCTGCAGGGTGGCTAGAGCGGTCGCGTCCCCCTGGGTGGCCGCCCACGCCCCTTTGAGAGCCAGAAAGCCGGCGAACCCCAGCTCGACGGCGATGTGGTCGGGGGGGTCCTCGCCGGCGGGTCGGTAGGCGAAGGCGTCGTAGAGCGTCGCCAGTTGCGCCAGGATGGCCGCCGGGTCGCGCTCCGGCTCATAGGCCACCTGCCGCGGGGAGACCGATCCTCCGGGCCCGAGCACGGCGAGATAGGCTCCTTCGCTGGCCTCGCTGGCGGCCCGCGCCGCGGCCTCGGCCAGGGCGGGGTCGCCCACCTCGCGGGCCAGGACGGCCACCTCCTCCCGCCAGCTATCGCGCGGGCGTTCCAGCAGGCAGGAGAGCAGGCGCCAAGCCGCCGCCTCGCTCAGCGCAGGAGCACTCATGAGCCCTCTCGAATGGCCAGCGGCACCCAGCCGGTGCGCATCTTGCGCGCCCCGGCCTCCTGGTGAGAACCATCCCACACGGCGAAGGCCACCGCCCCCCGTTGCCCCGGCCCGAGGCCAGCCGGCAGCGGTCGGACGAGCTGCACCTCCCAGCCGTCGCGGGTGCGGCGGCCAGAACCGGAGGACAGCGCCCGGGGGGCGGGGCGCAGGGTTCCCGGTCCGTCGGCGACCAGGTCCTCCACCGGGCTCGTGCGGGGGCCCTCCATGGGGTTGTCCAGGGCGCGGGCGGGAGCGTAACGGCGGGCCATCTCCTCCTGCTCCGGCGAGCCAGGGGCGAGGGAGGGCGCGGTGAAGGGGTAGTGATCTACCTGAGCCCGGGGGTAGAGGGCGGTCATATCGTCCCCTCGCCCGTCCACGCTGGCCTGCCAGGAAGCCCGCCAGGCGGTGATTTCCACCGGGCGGCCGGCCTCTCCCATTTGCGGGGCTGGCAGGTCGGCACCGGCGACGGCGGGTAGCTGCACGGCGCAGGCGTCGGAAAAGCGGGCGGCGCCGGGCAGGTCGTCGTGGGTGGGGTCGGCCCAGCTGAGGCGGAAGGCCAGGCGGGAGCCGTCGTGCACCGCCTGCACCGTGACCGCCGCGGTGGTGGCGACCAGTTGCCGGGGCTCCACCAGGTCCTGCAGGAGCAGCGGTGCCAGGTGGGCGGGGACCTTCTGCCACACCGGGTCCTCGCACCCCTGGGGGAGGGCCGGGCGGGCAAAGGCGGTGACCTCGGGCAAGGGAGCCGGGGGCCGGGCTCCGCAGCCGAGGGCGAAGAGAAGCAGGAACGGGGTGAGGAGCTTGCGCATGGAATGCCCTCCTTGCCGTCAAGGGACGTTGGTGCGCACCACGCCGCGGGCACTGTCGAAGGCGGCCCGCACGTACACCGGTTCCCGCAGGGGCACGCGCAGCAGCTCGCGGCCGTCTTCGGCCAGCCCCAACACCTGGTCTCCGGTGCGCTTCCAGCGGGGCATCACCTGGTGACTGGAGCCGAAGAGGGCCAGAAGCCCCGCCAGGTCAGGATCGTCCGGAGCACCCTGGTAGGCGGCCAGGGCGGCACCGACCCGGGGTCCGAACATCTGCTCCAGGTAAGGCAACGGCACGTGCACGGGGGGGATGTAGTAGACGTTGGGTTCCAGCCCCAGCTGGGGAAACAGCGGCAGGGCCACCTTGCGGATGTGCACCAGGTAGTCGATGGGGTTGTCGGGCCGGGCCTGCTCCGGAGTCGAGACGAACCCCGCCAGGCGGATCTTGCCGATGCAGTTGACGAAACACTGCGGCTGCTCCCCCTGCTCGATCTTGGGGTAGCAGGCGATGCACTTTTCCGAGGTCCCGGTGGAGGGGTTGTAGAAGACTTTCTTGTACGGGCAGGCCTTGACGCACTCCCGATACCCCCGACAGCGGCCCTGATCCACCAGCACGATGCCGTCCTCCGGGCGTTTGTAGATCGAGCCCCGCGGGCACGACGCCAGGCAGGCCGGGTAGGTGCAGTGGTTGCAGATGCGTGCCAGGTAGAAAAACCAGGCGGCGTGGGGCACGGTCAGGGCGGCGCCGGCGTCGATGCGGCCGGTGCAGTCATCCTCGCCAATGTTGGGGTGGGCATAGTCCAGATCGTCCGGGCGCCAGCCCAGCACCCGCTCTCCGGCGGGGGCGGCTTCAAAGAGCGTTCGGCCGGCGTAGCGGTTCCCCTGCCACTGCTGCGCCCCCAGCATGTCCAGGAGCTTGACGTCCCAGGCCAGGGGGTAAAAGCCGTAGGGCTTCGACTCCACGTTGTTCCACAGCATGTACTCCTGCCCCTTGCCCGAGGTCCAAGTGGTCTTGCAGGCCAGGGTGCAGGTCTGGCAGGCGATGCACTTGTTGATGTCGAACACGGCGGCGAACTGCCGCTGCGGGCGGGCCTCCGGGTACCAGTAGGACATGTCACGGCCGAGCTGCCAGTTTCGCACCAGCGCCATGGGGTTACCCTTCCTTTCCGGGAGTGGAGGTGACGAAGGCGCCGGCCAGGTAGCGGCGCATCGCGTCGTTTTCGTAGCGGGGGCGCAGGCCCAGCTCCACCGGCCGCCATCGCCCCTTGCCCTCCAGGCCGCCCGGCTCGGCGCGAGTGATTTTGACGATGGCCTCGCGGGAAGCCCCGGTGGGGCAGTGCACGTCAGGCAGGAACCCCTTGCCGATCTCCTGTCCGAACAGTCCCTTGCGCACCAGGGAATCGGTCATCCAGGTGGGCTTGAGCCAGCCGCGAGTGGCGGACTGGTGGGAGCCGGAGCGGAACATGGCCTGGTAGCCGGTGCGGGGGTTGCGGGCCAAACCGTCGGGGCGGGTGGTGTGCCCCTCGTGGGAGCCGGGGGTGGCTGCGTACATGTTGAACCACATGCGGGTCACCCCGCGGGGGGTACCCGGGTAGTAGCGGGCGCGGCAGAGCAGGCGGGAGAAACCGGCGTTGCGCCGGTCCTTCTGCCACCCGCGGAAGGGTCGGTCGGAGGGATCGGAGTCGATCCACACGTAGTCGCCGTCGTCGATGCCCAGCTCGCGGGCGTCGTCGGGGTTGATGTCCACGTACCCCTCCCCCACCCACGGGGAGCGCTTGTCGCGCCGATAGATATCACCGAAGGGGCCGAACAGGACGGCGATCTGGTCGGTGTCGATGGGGGTGGTGTGGGCACCGTGGCGGTACTTGGGGGTGTGGAAGATGAAGCGGTAGCCGTCCTTGGCCAGGGGGTGGGCAGTTTGCTTCACCGCTGCCCACGGTTTGACCACGTTACGCCCCTGCCTGACCTCGCAGGAGAGGTCGTCCTCTTCCACCCCATAATCGCGGGGGCCGGCGGGACGGATCACCTCCATGGGGGGAGCGACGATGACATTGGGCTCGAAAAAGGTGGAATCGATGGGTTCGCGGTGCACGGGGAGGTTTTCGCCGGCTTCGATGAACTCGGGCTCCTCCCGGTAGAACTCCAGCCGCCCCGACTTGGTGAACCAGGGGCGTGAGTCCTCCACCTGCTCGAACCCCACCGCCTTGGGGTAGGTGCGGTTTTGCATAATGGCCGGGATGCCCTGCCTGGCCTTGGCCTCCAGCTCGGCGATGCGGTAGCCGCGGGTGTTGGAGGAGGCGTCCAGCACCCGCTGCAGGTACACGTCGGTGCGACCTTCCCGGACGAACTTCCAGGCGTCAGCAAAGCGCCAGTCGCCGGTGCGCTCGGCGAGCTTTTCCCCCACCAGGGCCAGCACCTCGATGTCCCCCATGGTTTCGAAGATGCGCTTCAAGGGAGTGCGGGGAAAGACGTTCAGGAACGGGTTGGTGACCGAGGCGGTCATGTCCGGGTGCTTGAGCTCCGCCCAGGAGTCCACCGCGAACACCACGTCCGCCCACTCGCACGAGGCCGACCACCACCACTCGTTGACGGCGATCATCTCGATCTTGGGCAGCACGTTGATGACCGTGTTGTAGTGCCACTTGACGTTGCCCAGGATGGAGTTGGCGTTGGCAAACCACATCGATTTGGTGGGAGCGGGCATGTGAGTGCTGCCGGTGAGCAGGCGGTGGCCCACCCGCAGGGGATGGTCCTCGTGGTTGTAGTAGTGGGCCGACTCGGCGCGCCAGAACTGCTTCACCTTGGCGGGCTTGGCGGGGTCCAGCTCGAGCTCGAAGGGGTTTTCGTTGATGTACTGGGGGGCGCCGTTGAACAGGGCCACCCGGTAGTTGCCGGCGTAGGAGCCGACGTTGCCCCCCACCTGGCCGATGTTGCCGGTCAAGGCAGCCAGCAGGAGGATGGCGCGGTCCTTGTTGTCGTTGTTGAAGAACTGGTTGGGCCCCATGCCGGTGGCGAACAGGGTGTACCCCGGCACGGCAGCAATTTCCCGCGCCAGGCGCTCCACTGCCGCCGCCGGCGCCCAGGTGAGTTCCTCTACGGTCTTGGGGTCGAAGTGGGCGGCGTACTCCTTTATCAGGTCGAACACCGGTCGGCAGCGCACCGTACCCCCGGCCGCCAGGGGCACGTCCACCACCCCCTCCAGCAGGGGGTCGTCCACCGGAGAGAGCTTGCCCACCTGGTCGCGGGTGATGGCCCGGGGGGTGTTGGCCCGGCGGTCCCACCACACCAGATCCCCCCACTCCGCGCGCATGCCGGCCGGCAGGAGCATGTCGTTGTGCACCCCGGGGGGTGGGGCCTTCTCACCCTCGACCAGGACCTTGGTCTGGTTGGCGAGGGGGCTGGGGGCAGTGCCAAAGACGTCGGAGGCCCGCAGGTAGGCCAGGGTGTCGGTGCGCACCAACAGGGGGAGATCGGTGAAGCGACGCACGTAGCCGGCGTCGTACAGGCGCTCCCGCATGACGACATGGGCGAGCCCCAGCGCCAGTGCCGGCGTAGTGCCGGGGCGCACGACGATGGCCTCGTCGGCCTTGGAGCAGGTGGCGGACACCTCGCAGGCGATCACCACGATCCTGGTACCCTTCAGGCGCGCTTCGGTGAGCCAGTGAGCGTCGGGCATCTTGGTGGTGATCCAGTTCATCCCCCAGATGACGGCAATCTTGCTGTGCTCGATGGCGTTGAGGTCGAACTCCACGGTCTGCTGGCCAGTCACCATGGGGTGGCCGGGCGGCAGGTCCGTGTGCCAGGAGTAGTTGTCGAACCCCCGGCCACCCAGCGCCGTGTCGGGGCCGACGCCCCGGATATGGGCGTCCAGCAGCGCCAGGGTGTTGGCCATGCGGTAAAGGCCGAACACCCGAGTGATCCCCAGCAGAGGCATGCCGCCCCGCAGTTTCAAGGTCTGCGTGCCTGCCCCCTTCATGACGGCGATCATCTCCTCGTCGTACCCCTGGCGGCGCAACCGTGCCGCCCCCTCGTCGCCGGAGTAGGTGGCGGCAATGTTGTGCAGGGCCGCGGCGACGAGACTTGCCGCCTCGGCATGGCTGACCCGCACCCACTCGTCCCGGCCGCGGTTGAAGTACTCCTTGGGGGGCTTGCCGTCGGCGCCCCGGGGGAAGCCCGCCTCCACCCAGGCCTTGAACCCCTTGCGCACCATGGGGTGGCGCACCCGCCGGTCGCCATAAAAGCGCCGCGTGAGCGCCAGCCCCTTCTGGCACACCCGCGGGTCCCAGCGATGGGAGGCGCGGTTGCCGTCCAGGTCGGTGGCCAGCCCGTACTTCATGGTGGGACCGATGCGGGTGATCACCCCCGCGCGCACGTAGGCGTTGAGCAAGCAGTTGTGCGTGTCGTTGGGGGCGCAGAGGAAGGTGAAAACGTCGTCGTACTTGAACAAGTCCCGGTACACCTTCTCCCATCCCCGGTCCGGGTAGTGGGCCAGGGGGTTATCCAGGGCCCCTAGGCCCCAGGCGCGGGTGGCCGAGGCGACGAAGCCGGCGAACCCGGCGGCGGCGGCCGAGGCCAGGAACTGACGGCGGGACGGTCGAGGTGGGGTCATGGTTTGCTCTCCCAGCTGCGGATGAAAGCGACGATAGCCTGGATCTCCTCGGTCGCCAGGGCCCGGCGGGTAGTGGAGGGGCGGGCAAACCCCTCCATGCTGGTGCCGCGCCGTCCCCGGGTGATGGTTTCCACGAGGTAAGTGTCCGAGGCGGTGGACAAGAACACTGAATTGGCCAGGGCGGGACCTTCCGCCCCCTCGCCGGCGGGGCCGTGGCAGCCGCTGCAGGCGGCTCGGTACAAGCGTTCCCCCTCACCCAGGTCCCCACTGACCCAGCGATGGGGACGGGAATCGGGTTCTGGACGCACTCCCGAGACCTCCCGCAGCCAGCTGACCAGGGTGGCAATCTCGTTGGGGCGCAGGCCGCCCTCCCCTACCCCCCAGGCGGGCATTCGCCGGCCGGGGCGCCCGCGGGTGATGGCGGCGGTCAAGAACTCGTCGGAGGCGAGGGTCAGGAAGTCGGGGTTGGCCACCGCCGGGAAGGGCGTCATCCCCGGGTAACGCATCCCCTCCCCGGAGCGGCCGTGGCAGGCGGCGCAGAAGGTGCCGTACAGGGTGGCGCCGTCGGTGGCGAACTCTCGCTCGCCGAAGCGCTCGGAGCGAATGCGGTCGCGGGGCCAGAAGGCCTCGGGGAAGGGGCTGCGGCGCAGGGAGAAGGTGAACAGCACCAGGGCCTCGATTTCCTCTTCACTGAGCCCCATGGCGGGCATCTGGGAGCCCGCCACCACCGCCGAGGGGTTGCGGAAGTGCTCGGCGAACCAGTTGGCCAGGCTCCGCTCCCCCGGCACGCCGGCAAAAGAAGTCTGGCCCGGGTCTCGCTGGCCGGCGACGGTGAGATCGGGGCCGTCGTCGCCCCCTACCCCCCCCACCTTGTGGCAGCCTCGACACCCCAGAGAGTGAAAGAGGGCCTTGCCTTCGATGAGCTTGGGGGCTCCCACGCGGGACTCCAGGTAGGCGGTCAGCGCCTCCCGGTCCTCGGAGGGTATGGCGCGGAAGGAGGTGCGCCACGGTCCCTCCTGGCTGCGCTCGTGGCTGGCCAGATGGCCCTCGTACCAGCTCCGGTCGTACCCGCGGGCGCCGCTCAAGGTGAGGTCGGGGGCGGCAAGACCGGCGGCGCCACCAGGGCGGATGGTCCCGCCCCGGCCGTCCACGGCGTGGCAGGCGAGGCAGTCGTACCGCTCCACCACCGCCTGCCCCTGGCGCAGCAGGGCCAGGTTGGGCACGGTGAGGTGGGTATGGCAGCTGCCGCACCCTGCCTGTGCGAAGCGCGAGGGCACCATGGGCTCTGGCCAGTGGGGAACGGTGCCGTGGGCATCGGCGGTGTCGGTGGCCAGCCCCTGGCCGCCGTGGCAGATCACGCACCCGAACTCACCTGGCTCGTGG
>JABRVY010000552.1:0-3540 GCA_039961755.1 Acidobacteriota bacterium
GCCCCACAACCCCCGCACCCAGGGGGCCATGCCGACGCGCAATCTGGGGCGCACCGGCTTTCGCGTCGGGCTGTTTTCCCTGGGTGGGCAGGCCGCCGTGGAGCAGTCCGACAACGAGGCGGTGGCGGTGCCCATCATCGAGCGGGCGCTGGATTTGGGGGTCAACTACATCGACACCGCCGCCCGTTACGGCGGTGACGCCCGCTGGAGCGAGCGCTACATCGGTGCGGTGATGAAGCGCCGGCGCCAGGAGGTGTTCCTCGCCTCCAAGACCCGCGACCGCAGCCGCGACGGGTCCCTGCGCTCCCTGGAGACCTCCCTCAAGCTGCTCAACACCGACCACCTGGATCTGTGGCAGATCCACAACCTGGCGCGCCTGGAGGAGGTGAACGAGATCTTCGCCCCGGGCGGCGCCATGGAGGCGCTCCAGGCGGCACGGGAGCAGAAGCTGGTGCGCTTTTTGGGGGTCACCGGGCACGCCGACCCGGCGGTGCTCATGGAGGCGATCCGCCGCTTCCCCTTCGACGCCGTGCTGCTCGCCCTCAACGCCGCCGACCCCCACCACCTGAGTTTCAAGCGCGACCTCCTCCCCCTCGCCGTGGAGAAGGAAATGGCGATCATCGGCATGAAGATCCCGGCGCGCGGTTTGCTGCTGTCGTCCTGGCGCCCGCCGGCAGAAGGAACCTCACGCCTGGCCGCCACCGTGCCGGGCACCCTCACCATGTCCGAGGCGATGCGCTACGTCCTCTCCCTGCCCGTTTCCACCGTCATCGTGGGCTGCGATTCGATCGCCCAGCTGGAGGAAAACGTCGCCATTGCCAGGGACTTCCGCCCGCTGGCCGACACCCAGATGGCGGCCCTGGAAGGCAAGGCAGCCCCGGTGCACCGGCAGGCGCTGTTCTTCCGCCGCTGGGAGCAGGGCTAGCGCCCGCGCTCCAGGCGCACTGCCGCCCGCACCAGGCCCACCGCCGCGGCCAGGGCGAGGGCCATCCACAGCACCCCCCAGAACACCGGCGGGAAAAACAGCTCGCGGGACATCGCCCAGGCGTCCGAGCCTGGCACCGTGCGGGTGATCAGGTCCTCCTTGATGTCGATCACCGCGTAGAGCATGCTCGTCACCCCGAGGAGCTTGAGGAGGAGATCGTTGGCGGCGGGCGGCAGCCAGCGGGCGGCGGCCATCAGGGCCAGGCCGAAGCCGAGCCCGAAGACCAGACCGAAGATGGTGCGCACGAAGATCAGCGTCAGCACCACCACCGCGGCGCCCAGCACCCCTGCCAGCAGTTCATCGCGCCGCACCCGGGCGCCGACGAGGAGGATCAGGCCGCCAAAGAACATGCTCCCCAGGTAGCCGGCCGCCAGGACCAGCGGCCGGAAGCCCCCGCGCGACCAGCACGCCCCGCCCAGGTCGGCGTTCAGCTCGATGCGCTCGATGCTGCCCCCGGTGAGCACCGCCGCCGCCCCGTGTCCCAGCTCGTGCAAGAGCACCGTGAACACCTTCAGGGGGTACAGCAGCGGCGTCGGCCACGCCACCACCACGGCTGCCGCCAGCACCGCCAGCAGCCAGGGCCTCCCCGAGCTGGCCGCGGAGGCGGTGGGATGGTCAGCGTCGTGACCCGGTCCAGGCGCAGGGGGCATCGGCCCACGGTAGCACCGCCGGGAGCACGGCGAGCCGGCGGGGGGTATCCCTCGCTCGCGTATACTCCTCGTATTGCGGTGCCCCCGCCGTACCCCCCAAGACACCGTCGCCGGGTGCGGCCACGGCGAGCACCGCAAGGGAGGGCATCCATGGGCCTGTTCGGAGCATCCTTCGAGGACAAGGTGAAGGGGGCCATCGCCCAGGTGCAGCAACAAACCCCGGGGATTGCCTCGCTGGCCGCTCAGATCGATGGCAAGATCGTCACCCTCACCGGCACCGCCGCCAGCATCGAGGCCAAGACCGCCGCCATGCAGGCATTCAATGCCCTGGTGCAGACCGACAACACCATCAACATGATCCGGGTAGCGGCGCCGGCGCCGATAGCTCCCAAGGCGGTGGAGGCGCCGCCGCCGCCTCCGGAGGAGGTCATCCACGAGGTGCAGCGGGGAGAGACCCTCTCCGGCATCGCCAAGCAGCACTACGGCAAGGCCAGCCTGTACATGAAGATCTTCGAGGCCAACCGGGACGTGCTGTCCAACCCCGACCTCATCAAGCCGGGGCAGAAGCTGCGCATCCCCAAGCTTTAGCCGGGAGGACTGCCCTCACGCCGGCGCCGCGACTGCCGTACACTCTTGGCAGGGGCGCAGCGACGAATCGCCCCGAACTCGATCATGTATCTGGATTTTTACGGCCTCACCGCGCCGCCCTTCGAGATTACTCCGGACCCCCGGTACCTCTTTTACTCGCGCCGGCACCGGGATGCGCTGGAACACGTGCTCTTCGGGCTGGAGCAGCGCAAGGGGTTCATCCAGCTCACCGGCGAGGTGGGGGCCGGCAAGACCACCCTGTGCCGGGCCATCCTGGCGCAACTCAAGGACGGCTGGGCGACGGCGCTGATCCTCAACCCGGTGATGTCCTCCACCCAGCTGCTGCGCTCCATCCTGCAGGAGCTGGGCCTGGAGGCGCGGGGCCACGACCGCCTGCGGCTCACCGGCCGGCTCAACGAGTTTCTGCTCCAGCGCGCGGGGGCGGGCGAGAACGTGGCGCTGTTCGTGGACGAGGCGCAGGACCTTTCCGACGCCCTCCTGGAGGAGCTGCGCCTGTTGTCCAACCTGGAAACCGACGACCGCAAGCTGCTGCAAATCGTCCTCATCGGCCAGCCGGAGCTGCGCGCTCGCCTGGCCGAGCCGCAGCTGCGCCAGCTCAACCAGCGGATCCTCGTGCGCTATCACCTGAAACCGCTGGATCGGGGGGAAACCCGCGCCTACATCACCCACCGACTCACCGTCGCCGGTGCCAACGGCCGGCCCACCTTCACGGCTCCCGCCATCTGGTGGGTGCACCACCACTCCCGCGGCATCCCTCGCCTCATCAACGCCCTCTGTGATACAACCCTGCTCGCCGGCTACGCCGAGGGGCGCGACGTGCTCACCTGGCGCCACGTGCACCGCGCCGCCCGGGCCCTGGCCGGGAGGGATACGTGAGCCTGATCCACGATGCTCTCACCCGCGCCCGCCGCGACGCCACCGCCCGCGAGGCGGACCGCCGCGGCCTGCCCGTGGCCACCCCGCCTCCCCGCCGCTCGCCACCGCGGGTGGGAGCGGTGGCCCTCGCCCTCGCGGCGCTCGCCGCCGGCGGAGTGGGCCTGGCCTGGCTGGTGACCGGCCGCGACGCGACGCTGCACACCGCGGCAGCGCCCTCGCCGACGCCGGCGCCGACTCCGGCGGCCTCCCCTCCGTCGGGGGTGACCTCCGCCGCGGCTGCACCGCGCCCGGCGGCGCCGTTGGAGGTTGTCTCGTCCCCGCCGCCGGGGTTCACGCCATCACCCGACAGCCAGGGGAACGACGGCGAGCCCGCTCCCCTGGCCAGCATCCCCGGCCCTATCTCCTCCCCCACCCCGGCGC
>JABRVY010000553.1:0-1535 GCA_039961755.1 Acidobacteriota bacterium
GCCCGGGGGCCCTCCGACGGGAAGGCCGGGGAATGACAGCTGAGCCGCCGCCGTTGCCCGGCCCGGAGGTCACTGGCCCGTGCGACAGTTCATCGTGCTCAGCATCGCTTTGGCCCTGTCCGGGAGTGCGGCGGCTCAGGAACGCCAGATTCTTGCCCGGGTGGTGTCGGTCGAGGGGAAAACCTGTACGGTCGAGGTGCTCGAAGGGTACCTGGTGCCCGACGACGCGGTGGAGGTGTGGAGCGAGGGGGGCAAGCGGGCCGCCACCGTGACGATGCCCGGCGGCCTGCTGAATCAGGGAGACCGGATGCCCGGAGTTGGTCTGTCGGGGCCGCTGCCCCCGCCGGGGGCGATCCTCTCCCAGAAGGGGCGCTTCTCCTCCTGGGCGCAGGCGCAGGCGGCGCTGGCCGCCCACCCCCCCAAGGCGCTGGGGAGGGTGGTCTCGGTGGAGGGTACGACGGTCACCCTGGAGCTGCTGCTGGGCAGCCTGGGGAACAACGACGAGCTGGACGTCTTCACCCCGCGCCGGCACTCGGTGGGTAAGGTGAAATTGCCCAGTGACATCGGTCTGGTCACCCGGGGCGACCGGGTGAAGGGAATCGCCCTCGTGGGTGCCACCGTCGAGGCGGGGGCGCTGGTGGCGGACCGCGGCCGCTTTGCCTCGCTGGCCGGGGTCAGCGCCGCTCTGCCGGGCGCCAGCGCCGCCACTGCGGCGGACAAACCGGCGGATGGGCTGAAGGAGTCCACCGCGGGCTGCCTCTTCACCCCCGCGGAGCTGGCCCGCTCGCTGGGGTTCACGGTGGCGGCGGGGCGTGGCACGGAGGTGGCCTCCGGGTGGGGCACCTCGTACTCCTGCACCTGGGGCGAGGAGAAGGGGCGGCGCTCGGTGACCGTGCGTCGGATGGTCCTGACGACCGGGGACCCGGCGACGAACTGGGCGCAGTACAAGAAGACGCTGGCGGGTCGACTGGAGCCCATCGGCGGCGACGCCGACCAGGGGGTGTGGCAGGTGGACCAGGGGGACCTCACCGGGGTGACGCTGCACTACTTCCGCGGCAACACCGCCACCTCGGTCAGGGTCAGCGGGGTGGACATACAGGACCCCCGCGCCGTGGCGGCCATGCGGCAGGCGGTGCTCACCCTGCGCCGCCTCTGAGGTGCCCGCGGGAGCCTTCGGAACCGTGCCGCCGGGCGGGTGTTGTGATCCTGCGAAACGTTGATGGCGGGGGGGGAAGTGACTCGTACCTTGTGCCTGGCCGGGATGGTGGCAGCCTTGCTCGCCCCCGCCCCGACCCTGCCTCAGGGGTTCGCCCTGCGCTTTTACGGCCACGGCACTGGCGGCGTCGACCGCGTCACCGTCCCCATCGAGCCCCACGTGCCCGCCGACGTGGGTCTTGACTTCACCCTGGAGTTCTGGCTCAAGGCGGCTCCCGGGGCCAACCCCAGCCCCCCCTGCTCCCCGGGCGGGGTCAACTGGATCTACGGCAACATCATCCTCGACCGGGACATCTGGGGCCCCGGGGACTGGGGGGACT
>JABRVY010000554.1:0-1225 GCA_039961755.1 Acidobacteriota bacterium
GGTTCAGCCCACCCCTCGGCCCGCGTCGCGCCCGTCATCGCTGCTCCCCCTGGAGCTCCAGCAGCTGTCGCCGCCGCGCCAGCATGGCGTCCACGTCACGGTCCAGATCCTCGAGGGCCCTGGCCACCGATCGGCCGCCCCGCACCACCTCATCCGCGGCCTCCCACAGACGCTGGGCGATGCGCTCCCACTCGGGGACCTTCGGGGTGGGCTGAACCCGCTCCAGCTGCGCCGCAAAGGCGGCCACCCGGGGATCCGCCGCCAGTCCTTCGTCCCGCCAGGCCTGCCGGTGGGCGGGCAGGGAACCGGTGCGGCGGAAGAACTCCACCTGTACCTCGAGGCGGGAGAGAAACTCCACCACTCGCCACGCCGCCTCCTTGCGGGGGGAAGCCCGGAAGATGGCCAGGCTCGCCCCCCCCGCCAGCGACACCCCGGGGTAGAGCTCCTCGCGGGGAGCCGGCAGGGGGGCGGTGGCCCAGCTGTCCTGGAGCCCGGCCGGCAGCCGCCGGCGGAACTCCCCCAGATTCCACGGGCCGGTGACGTACATGGCGAACTGTCCCTCGGCGAACTGCTGGTAGACGTTGGCGATCTGCACCTGACCGGCGAACGGCGCCAGGGCGTCGCGAAAGAGGTCGACGTAGAAGGTGAACGCCTCCTTAAAAGGGGGCTCGCGAAAGGCCCCGAAGCGCCCCCCCTCCCGCAGCAGGGGGGAGCCCAGCTGCATGGCCAGGATCACCGGCTGCGCCCACTCGTCGATGGGCAGCAGGATGCCGAAGCGCTCCCCCACGCCCTCGAGCCGCTTGACCGCCCCCATGGCCTCCCGCCACTGGCTCCAGGTGCGGGGGGGGTGGGGCCAGCCGGCGGCGGCCAGCAGGTCCCGGCGGTAGAACAGCACGCGGGTGTCCACGTACCAGGGAACCCCCCACACCTTGCCGGCGAGCACGTTGGTGTCCCAGATGCCGGCGAAGTGGTCCTGCGCCCGTACCGTCGGCGAGGCGGCGCAGCGCGCCGTGAGGTCCTCCAGCGCCCGCAGGGCCACGAACTCGGGGATCCAGGTGTTGCCCAGCTGCGCCACGTCGGGGGTGGCACGGCCGACGTAGGCGGTGAGCAGCTTCTCGTGCGCCGCCGTCCAGGGGATCTGCTGCACCCGAACGCGCACCCCCGGGTTCTCGTCCTCGAAGGCAGGCAGGAGCCCCTTGACCACCTCCCCCTCCCGGCCCAGGGC
>JABRVY010000555.1:0-7268 GCA_039961755.1 Acidobacteriota bacterium
GGCCCCGCCGGCGGGGGGGGTGACGCTCGCCATGATGGTGGCCAGCTCCTCGGGGTTCCAGGGGTAGGTCCCCTGCAGGCTGGCGAGGAACTCGGCGAGCTCCTCCGCGCTGCCGATGCGCCGGCCCGCTTCCTTTTCCAGCAGCTGCATCACCACCCGGCGGAGGGAATCCGGGACGCGGCCCTCCGGGTCGGTGGTGTCGAAGCTCGTAGGGGCCTGGTAGAGGTGGCCGGCGATGAGGGAGGAGCTGGTGGCGCCGGCGATGGGGAACTTGCCGGTGAGCAGCTCATAAAGCACGATGCCAAAGGAGTACAGGTCGGCGCGCTGATCGATGGTGCGCCCCTCGGCGGCCAGCAGCTGCTCGGGGGCGGCGTAGCGCAGCTTGCCCAGGAAGACGCCGGTGGAGGTCAGCCCGTGGTCGGCCTCCAGCACCTTGACGATGCCCAGGTCGATGAGCTTGACCAGCGGACGGCCGTCGGCGTCCCGCGCCAGCATCAGGTTGTCCGGCGAGATGTCGCGGTGCACCATCTTGCGGCGGTGCAGGAACCCCAGCGCCGCCAGCCCCTGCCGGGCGATCTCCAGGGTCAGTCCGAGGGAGGGCGGTCCGAAGCGGCGCACCAGCTCGCGCAGGTCGATCCCCTCGATGTACTCCATGACGATGTAGGCGTTGCCCTCGTCGTCGGTGGAGAAGTCATACAGCTGGGCGATATTAGGGTGACGCAGGCGGATGGCGGTCTGCGCCTCGCGCACGAAGCGGGCGGCGAACTCCTGGTCGCCGGCGAGCTGCGGCCGCATCACCTTGACCACCCGGACCTCGCCCAGCAGGCGGTGGCGCACGGTGTAGATGGCGCCCATGCCGCCCTCGCGGATCTTGCTCAGGATCTCGTACTTGCCTTCCAGGTGGTGAAGCTCTGTACCCACCGAGTCATCCTCCCCCGCGGCGGTCTCCCACGTGCTTTCGGCTCTCCCCCATTATCCCCCTGACCCTTCGGTACCTGGTATAGCCTTCTTTTCCTTTTTTCTTCCCCCCTCGTGTTTGCTTCTCTCGCCGTCGCCACCGCCCCCACCCTAGGGGGCGGTGGCGCGAGTGGGCTCGACGCCCGGAACCCAAGATGACGACCCCTCGCCACCAGCCCCGGCTGCTAATTGCTAGGGCGCAGCTCGGTGGTGCGTCTCTGCCGAGGCGCCCAGCACGGCGAACTCGTCCTGGAAGTGGCTGACGATGCGCCCCGGGTCGCTGACCAGCCCCGCGTCGGTGGCGATGCCCAGGCGCACCTGGCCGGCGTAGGAGAGGATGCTCACCCCCAGCCCCAGGCGGCCCGACTGCGGCACCCAGAACATGATCTCCTTGATGGGCTTGCGCGCCAGGTAGAGGGTCTTCTGGGGGCCAGGGACGTTGGTCATGACCGCCGTGGCCTTCTGGGCGAACAGCTTCACCCCCAGCTTCTCCACCTCGGGGCTGGCCATCCCCAGGGCGTTGAGCACCGTGAACGCCACCAGCGCCTGGGGGGAAGCTTTGAGCTCGTCCATGTTGCGCTTGAGAGCCGCCAGGCGCGCCAGCGGGTCGGCCAGCCCCACCGGCAGCTCGAGGAACACCAGGCCGAAGCGGTTGCCGAGCTGGAACGCCTCGTCGGGGGGCCGCAGGTTCACCGGCACCACCGCCCGGATGGACAGCCCGTCGGGGGAGTCGCCGTGCCCCAGCAGGTAGCGGCGCAGGGCGCCGGTGACGGCGGTGAGGAGGAGGTCGTTGATGGTCACCCCCAGGGTGCGGGAGAGCTGCTTCACCTCGGGCAGCGGAATCGGTCGCGACCAGGCGGCCCGCTTGGTCACCCCCAGCGGGCCCTTGAAGAGGGTGTGGGGGTCGGCGGACATGGTCACCAGCTTGCCCAGCTCGGAGGCCGCCGACGCCCCGGTGAGGGCCAGCTCGAGTGCCTTGGAAGGGTTGAGCAGCGCCTCCAGGCCCTGCGCCAGCGAAAGCCCACCGGCCCGCTGGCTGGCGCTGGCGGCGCCGTTGGGGTCGCGCCGGCCGGGCGCGGCATCGGGAGCCTCGTCCACCAGGGAGAACAGCAGGCGCACCAGGGCGATCCCGTCGCCGATGCAGTGGTGCACCCGGGCGATGAGCGCGCACCCGCTCCCGTACCCCTCCACCAGGTGGAACTGCCACAGCGGCTTGGAGTAGTCCAGGGGAGTGCTCATCAACTCGCTGACCATCTGCTGCAGGGTGCCCTGATCGCCCGGGTGGGGCAGGGCGCTACGGCGCAGGTGGGCCTGCAGCGCGAAGTGCTCGTCCTCCACCCAGTACGGCTTGCCCACCAGTGGCAGCCACGAGTACTTCACCCGCTGGCGAAAGCGATCATGGATCAGCAGCCGATCCTCGATGTCCTCCTTGAGCGCCGCGTAGTCCAGCGGCTCGTCGAAGGTCATCAGCGCGGTGATGGTCATCAGATTGGTGGGGTCTTCCATGCGTAGCCAGGCGCTGTCGACGTTGGACAGCGGCTCGCTCGAACTGGTGCGGGTCACCGACGCCTCCTCGAAAGTCCACGCCTTCGCCACGGCCTCGAGCCTTCCCGGTACTGCCTGCCTGCCGTCGTGCGACCTCGGCGAAGTGCCTCAAGAGTACACGACTCCGCCGCCTCCCGCATCCACCCGCACGAGGGATGAACCGGAGCAGACGCCGGCGGCCCCGGCGCCGGAGTGACAGTCGGGGTCGGGCCGAGCTCGCCTCCCTGCCTGTATCCTCTAGGGAGATCGTTGCTTGCGCGCCTCGCTCGGGGCCGGAGTGGCGAACGGGCGCCGGAGCACCGCCCGCGAACCTGCGGCCTCCCCGCCGCGGGGCGGATCAACTCGCCCGGGCGTGGGGCGGGGCGAGGGCATGGGCCAGGTACTGCCCCGTGAAGCTTTCCCGCACCCCTGCCACCTGCTCGGGGGTGCCGCAGGCCACCAGGCGGCCCCCCTCGTCCCCCCCCTCCGGGCCCAGGTCGATCACCCAGTCGGCGGTCTTGATGACGTCCAGGTGGTGCTCGATGACCACCACGGTGTTGCCCCGCTCCACCAGGGTGTGCAGGACCTGGAGGAGCTTCTTCACGTCGTCGAAGTGCAGCCCCGTGGTGGGCTCGTCCAGGATGTAGAGGGTCTGACCGGTGGCGCGGCGGGCCAGCTCGCGGGAGAGCTTGATGCGCTGCGCCTCGCCGCCCGACAGGGTGGTGGCGGGCTGACCCAGGCGGATGTAGCCCAGCCCCACCGCCACCAGGGTGTCGAGGATGCGGGCGATCTTGGGGTGGGCGGCGAAGAGCTCCAGGGCCTGCTCGGCGGTGAGGTCCAGCACCTCGGCGATGCTCAAGCCCTTGTAGCGCACCTCGAGGGTCTCGCGGCCGTAGCGGGCCCCCTTGCAGACGTCGCAGGTGACGTAGACGTCGGGCAGGAAGTGCATCTCGATCTTGATCTGGCCGTCCCCGGCGCAGGCCTCGCAGCGCCCCCCCCGGACGTTGAAGGAGAAGCGGCCGGGCTGGTAGCCCCGGGCGCGGGCCTCGGGGGTCAGGGCAAAGAGCTCCCGGATGGGGTCGAAGACCTTGGTGTAGGTGGCGGGGTTGGAGCGGGGGGTGCGGCCGATGGGGGACTGGTCGATGTCGATGACCTTGTCGAGGTAGGCCACCCCCTCGATGGCGTCGTGGGCGCCGGGGCGCTCCAGGGCCCGGTAGAGGGCGCGGGCCACCCCCTTGTAGAGGACCTCGTTGACCAGGGTGGACTTGCCGGAGCCGGAGACGCCGGTGACGCAGGTGAAGGTGCCCAGGGGGAAGGCCACGGTGAGGTCCTTGAGGTTGTGCTCGCGCGCCCCCCGCACCACCAGGGCCTTGCCGTTGCCGCGGCGGCGGCTGCCCGGCACCGGGATGGTGAGCTCCCCGGCCAGGTAGCGACCGGTGAGGGAGCGGGGGAAGGTGGGGATCTGCCCGGGAGGGCCCTGGGCCACCACCTCGCCGCCGTGGACGCCGGCGCCGGGCCCCAGGTCGATGATCCAGTCGGCCTCCCGCATGGTCTCCTCGTCGTGCTCCACCACCAGCACGGTGTTGCCAAGGTCGCGCATCCCCTTCAGGGTGTCCAGCAGGCGGCGGTTGTCCCGCTGGTGCAGGCCGATGGAGGGCTCGTCCAGGACGTAGAGCACCCCCATGAGCTTGGAGCCGATCTGGGTGGCCAGGCGGATGCGCTGGGCCTCGCCGCCGGAGAGGGTGCCGGAGGTGCGGTCCAGGGTGAGGTAGTCCAGCCCCACCGCGGCCAGAAAGCCCAGGCGGTCGCGCACCTCCTTCAAGATCTTGGCGGCGATGTGCTCCTCCCGGGGGGTGAGGGCGAGGGCGTCGAACCAGGCCAGCGCCTCCTTCACCGCCAGGGCCACCACCTCGTCGATGGCCCGCCCGTGCACCAGCACGGCCAGGGCCTCGCGGCGCAGGCGCCGGCCGCTGCAGGCGGTGCAGGGGCGGGAGGACATGTAGCGCTCGATCTCCCCCCGCGCCTCGGGGGAGGAGGACTCCCGGTAGCGCCGCTCCAGGCTGGGGATGAGCCCCTCCCAGCGACCCCGGTACTCCCAGCGGGAGCGCTCCCCCACGAAGGCGAAGTTGAGCTCCCCGTCGAGGCCGAAGAGGACGGCGTGGCGCGCCGCCTCGGGCAGGCTGCGCCAGGGGCGGCGCAGGGAGAACCCCATGGCCTCGGCCAGCACCTCAAGCTGCCGGAAGCGAAACGACGAGCGCCCCTCCTGCACTCCGGCCAGGGCGCCGGCGGCGATGGAGCGCTCGGGGTCGAGGACCACCTTGTCGGGGTCGATCTCCTGTACCTGCCCAAGGCCGGTACACTGGGGGCAGGCGCCCTGGGGGGAGTTGAAGGAGAACAGGCGCGGCGACAGCTCCGGCAGGGTGAAGCCGCAGGAGGGACAGGCGTGATGGGAGGAGAGGAGGAACTCTTCCCCCTCCCGGGGGGCAATGCGCACCAGCCCCTCCCCCACCTTGAGGGCGGTCTCCAGGGAGTCCACCAGGCGGTTGCCCAGGTCCTCCCGCACCTCCAGGCGGTCCACCACCACCTCGATGGTGTGCTTCTTCTTCTTGTCCAGCTCCGGCGGGGCGGCAGCCTCCACCAGTTCGCCGTTCACCCGGGCGCGCACGAACCCCTCCCGCACCATCTGCTCGAAGAGCTTGCGGTGCTCCCCCTTCTTGCCGACAGTGAGGGGGGCCAGCACCATGAAGCGGGTGCCGGCGGGCAGGGCGAGGAGGCGGTCGGCCATCTGCTGCACCGTCTGCCCCTGGATGGGGAGGCGGCAGTCGGGGCAGGTGGGGGTGCCGATGGAGGCGTAGAGGAGGCGCAGGTAGTCGTAGATCTCGGTGACGGTGGCGACGGTGGAGCGGGGGTTTTTCGAGGTGGTCTTCTGCTCGATGGAGATGGCCGGGGAGAGCCCCTCGATGAGGTCCACGTCGGGCTTGTCCATCTGCTCGAGAAACTGCCGGGCGTAGGCGGAGAGAGACTCCACGTAGCGCCGCTGCCCCTCGGCGAAGAGGGTGTCGAAGGCCAGGGTGGACTTGCCGGAGCCCGACACCCCGGTGATCACCACCAGGCGGTTGCGCGGGATGTCCAGGTCGATGTTCTTGAGGTTGTGCTCCCTGGCCCCGCGGATGGAAATCGAGTCGCGCATCTCGCTCCCCAGGCGGCCAACGCCGCGGAACTATCCATTATGCCCCGCGCCGTTCGCGACGGGAACGCTGCCGGGGTCACACCTCCAGCAGCACGATGGCGGTCTGTAGCGCCAGAAAGGGCGGCACGGCGCGGTCCTTGCCCTGCAGGGAGGCGCGCGCCAGCTGCAGCCAGGGCAGCACCCCGTCGGGCAGAGGCGGGCTCCCCGGCGGGGGGGCCGCGCAGGCGGCCAGGGCTCCCTCCAGCACCTCCAGGGCCCGGGCGGTGTGCCCCGCCTGCACCAGCTCCAGGGCGCGCCGCAGCAGCCGCAGGGTTGCCTCGTCCGCCATGTCTCCTCCTAGCATATTATCAATGGGGGGTACCTGGTATAGCCTTTTTGGCGATTTTCCGAGGACGGACGAAAATGACGGGAGGCTCCCCCGCGCGCCCCTTCTCCAGTCGGATCGGGATGGGGGGAGGGGGTGAGGGACCGGCCCCCGGGGCAGGGGCGAGGAGGCGCAAGTACCATGGGCAGCGGAGGAGAGGAGATGCCCAGCGAGCACGTGCGGTTTGCAGGGGCCTTCGGCGAGGAGCTGGCGGCCCGCGTGGACCTGCCGGAGGGCGAGCCCCTGGGGTGGGCACTGTTTGCCCACTGCTTCACCTGCGGCAAGGACCTTCGGGCCATCGGCTGGATCTGCCGCACCCTGGCCGAGCACGGCATCGGCGTGCTGCGCTTCGACTTCACCGGCATCGGCGAAAGCGGGGGGGAGTTCGCCGCCACTACCTTTTCCTCCAACCTGGAGGACGTGCGGGCGGCGATCCGCTTCATGAGCACCACGGGCCGCCCTCCCGGGCTGCTGGTGGGGCACAGCCTGGGGGGAGCGGCGGTGCTGGCGGCCGGCGGGGAGTTCGCCGAGGTGCGGGCGGTGGCCACCCTGGCCGCCCCCGCGGACACCGCCCACTTCAGGGAGAAGCTCTTGACCGCGGTGCCCCAGCTGGCCTGGGAGGAGGAGGCGGAGATCATCCTGGGAGGGCGGCGCTTCCGCATCCGGCGGGAGCTCATCGAGGACCTGGAGCGCCACCCCCTGCCCGAGCGCATCGCCGCCCTGGGCAAGCCGCTGCTGGTGCTGCACTCCCCCGCCGACCGCACGGTGGCCTGGAGCGAGGCGGAGCGCATTTTCGCCGCGGCGCAGCAGCCCAAGAGCCTCGTTTCCCTGGACCGGGCCGACCACCTGGTGATGGCGGACGAGCGCGACGCCCGCTGGGTGGGGCACCTGCTGGCCGCCTGGGCGTGGCGCTACCTGGCGACCTGAGGAGGAGTCACATGGGTTCGCACCTGTTCTCACCGCTCGTGCTGCGCGGCCTCACCCTGCGCAACCGCATCGCCCTCTCCCCCATGTGCCAGTACTCGGCCCGGGCGGGGTGCGCCACCGACTGGCACCTGGTGCACCTGGGGGCCCGCGCCGCCGGCGGGGCGGGCCTGGTGATGACCGAGGCCTGCGCGGTGTCGCCGGAGGGCCGGATTTCCCCCGCCGACCTGGGGCTGTGGGAGGACCGGCAGGTGGGGCCCCTGGCCCGGGTGGTGGAGTTCATCCACGCCCAGGGGGCGGCGGCGGGGG
>JABRVY010000556.1:0-10364 GCA_039961755.1 Acidobacteriota bacterium
CCGCCGCCGCCTCCCGCACCGCGGGGTGGGTGATGGCGGCGGCCTCCACCTCCCCCGGCCCCACCCGCTTGCCGGCGATCTTCAAAGTGTCGTCGGCGCGCCCGGAGAGGTACCACTGGCCGTCCTCGTCGATGCGCGCCCAGTCGCCGTGGTCCCAGACCGCCTCGCCGAAGCGGGAGAAGTACGTCTCGAGGTAGCGTTGCGGGTCGTTGAGGAAGCCGCGGGTCATGTTGGGGGCGGGGGAGCGGCACACCAGGTGCCCCACCCCACCCCGCACCGGCTTGCCCGCGTCATCCACCACGTCCACGTCCATCCCCAGCGCCGGGCCCTGCAGGGAGGTGGCCTTGAGGGGGGCCACCGGCAGCGGCGCCAGCAGGCACCCCATCAGCTCGGTGCCCCCCGAGATGTTGATCACCGGGCAGCTGCCCCCACCCACCCGGTGGTGGTACCAGAGGTAGGTCTCCTCGTCCCAGGGTTCACCGGTGGAGCCGAGCACCCGCACGGCACTCAGGTCGAACTGTCGGCGCGGGTTCTCATCGTGGGCGCGGAGCAGGCGCGCAGCGGTGGGGGCCAGGCCCAGGTGGGTGACCCGGTGGCGGGCGGCCACCTCCCACAGCCGGCCGGGGTGAGGGTGGTCGGGCACGCCGTCCAGCACCACCACGGTACCCCGGTGGAAGAGCACCCCGAGGATCTCCCAGGGGCCCATCATCCAGCCGATGTCGGTAAGCCACAGCATGCGCTCGCCCGGCCGCACATCCAGGTGGTACCCCACCTCCTTGGCGGTCACCACCAGCACTCCGGCGTGGGTGTGGACCACCCCCTTGGGTTTGCCCGTGGTGCCCGAGGTGTAGAGGATGAGAGAGCGCGCCGAGGCGGGCAGGGGCGTGGTGGCGGTCACCGGTCGGGCAGCCGCCGCGAGCTCGTGCCACCAGCGGTCCCGCCCCGTCCAGGGGACCGCCTCCCCGAGGTGCCGCAGCACCACCACGTGCTCCACACACCCCGCCAGGTCGGCGGCGGCATCCGCCAGCGGCTTGAGGCTCACCGTCTTGCCCCGCCGGCGGGTGCCGTCGGCGGTGAGCAGCACCCGCGCCCCGGCGTCGGCCAGGCGGGCCGCCAGCGCCTCGGTGCCGAAGCCGGCGAACACCGGCACCGGCACGGCACCGATCCTCAGGCAGGCGAGCAGCGCCACCACCACCTCGGTGGTCATCGGCAGATAGAGCCCCACGCTGTCTCCGACCCCCACCCCCAGCTCGCGCAGGGCGCCGGCCAGGCGCGCCATGCGTTGACCGAGGTCGGCGTAGGTGAGCACCTCGACGGGTCGCGTCTCCCCCTCGGCGATCACGGCCGGGGCCTCGCCCCAGCCATCCCGCAGGTGGCGGTCGAGGACGTTGTGGACGAGGTTGAGCTCCCCGCCCTCGAACCACTTGCACCAGGGGAGCCCGCGGCTGTCATCCTTGAGCCGCCGGTAGGGCCGGAACCACTCAACCCCGAGATCTTCCAGGATGAGGGGGTAGAACCACTCCGGGTCGGCGGCGGCGCGGCGACGCAGCTCGCCCGCATCGCTCACCCCGGCGCGCCGCAGCAGCCGCGCCACGTGGGAGCTGGCCAGGTCGTCGGGGCGGGGGTGCCACACCCACCCGGCCGGGCCGGCGCTCATTCCATCACTCCCCCATTCTCGCCGGCCAGCCAGCTCTGGTTGTAGCCGGCCGCCTCCACCGCGCGGGCGTGGTCGCTGGGCAGCAGGGGCGCGAAGGTGTCGACCATCACTGCCAGCTCATCGGTGCGGGTGGTGCCAATGGAGGCCTCGTACCGACCCGGGTGCGGCCCGTGGGGGAGCCCGATGGGGTGCAGGGTCACGGAAGCGGGGCCGACCCCCCGGCGGCTGGTGAAGTTCCCCTCGGCGTAGAAGATCACCTCGTCGCAGTCCACCGAGGAGTGGGGGTAGGGACAGGGGATGGCCCGGGGGTGGAAATCGACTACCCGGGGGACGAAGGAGCACACCACGAAGCCCCCCCCGGCGAAGGTGGTGTGGATGGTGGGCGGCAGGTGCACGAGGCCGGTCTTGGGCTGGAAGCAACGGATGGGGAAGACGAACGGCCACACCTGACCGTCCCAGCCGATGACGTCGAAGGGGTCGTGGACGTACTCGAAACGGGACAGCCGACCGTGGCGCAGCAGCGTCACCACCCGGGGCGCCCCGAGGGTCGCCGGCCCGCCGTCCGGCCAGGCCGGCTCCTGGAAATCCCGGTGGGTGTAGGGGGCCTCCATCAGGAGCTGCCCCGAGGGGTTGCGAAACTGTCTGGGAACATCGATGAAGCTGCGCCCCTCCAGGATGAGGAAGAACCCCGGTTCAGCCAGCCGCAGCCGGTGGGGCAGAGCCCTGGGGATGAAGAGGTAGTCGCCGGGCGAGAAGTGCAGGACGCCCAGCGGACACTCCAGCTGGCCACGGCCGGCGTGGACGAAGATCAGTTCGTCGCCGTCCCCGTTGGCCACCAGGGTGGCGTCGTCCGCCGTCGGACGGGCGATCCACACGCCCACGTCCTTGTTGGCCAGCAACAACTTGCGACCGAGAAACGGCTCACCACCCTCGGGCAACTGCGGGGTGAGGAAGTGGCGCCGCCGCACCGGTCCGTCCCAGGCGGTGGCCGACGCCCCCGGATGGGCCCCCAGTTCCTCCTCGGCCCGCACCCAGTGGGGCTCGCGGCGGTGATACAGAATGGTATACGCTCCCTCGAACCCCCGCCGCGTGAAGCAGTGTTCGTACGCCAGGCGCCCCTCGAACTCGAACACCGTATGGGGCTTGGCGGGTACGGCGCCGCGCTGCAATCGGTGGATCACCAGCTTCCTCCTTCCTCACCCGTACTTCAGGACCCGGCACCGGCGGCAAACTGGCGCTGCACCTGCAACCGCCGCTCCTGGTCGCGCTCGATGGCCTCGAAGAGGGCCCGGAAGTTGCCCTCCCCGAAGCCGCGCGCGCCCCGCCGCTGGATCACCTCGTAGAAGAACGGCCCGGCCTTCTCGTCCCCGTACAGCACCCCCCCCTCGACCATGAAGATCTGCAGCAGGTAGCGGTCATCGCCCCCGTCCACCAGGATGCCCAGCCGACGCAGATCCTCGGCGTTCTCCTCGAGGGTGGTGACGCGCAGGCGCGACAGCCTGGAAGGCAGCATGTCGTAGTATGTCGCCGGGGTATCCAGGAACTCGATGCCACACTGGCGCAGCCCCTCCACCGCCGGAATGATGGCCGGCACGTGGAAGGCCACGTGCTGCACCCCGGGGCCGCAGTTGGACTCCACGAAGGTGTAGATCTGGCTGGCCTCGTAGTTGGGGGCGGCCGGCTCGTTGTTGGCCAGTTTGATCCCCGACTCGGGGTCGGTCATGACGATGGAGGCGAGCCCGGACCCGCCGTTGCCCGCCCGCAGGTCCGAGGTGTGGAAGTGCACCCGCCAGAACTCCTCGAACCCCAAGACATCCCGCAGCCAGGTGACGAACGGTTCGATGGTCAGGAAGTTGGAGGTGACGTGGTCGACCACCTGGAAGCCGAAGGGGTTGTCCTCCGCCCCCTCGCGCAGCGGCGTGAACCCCGGGGGCAAGGCATCGTTGGCCCGCTCCACGAAGCGCAGTCGCACATCCCCCAGGGGGGTGGCGATGTCGAAGTAGCGGTAAGGTCGGCCGCGGTGGTCGGGCTCCGAAACCAGACCCGTGACGAAGGTGGCGTTGCGCTCCTCCAGCCGCCGGCGGGCCGTCTCCACGTCTCGCACCCGCAGGGTCAACACCGCGACCCCGTCGGGGTGCCGGCGCAGCCAGCGCTCGGCCCGCGAGCCGCGCTCTCGAGGGCTGACGCAGATCAGCCGCGCCCGCCCCACGCCGAACATCACCGCCTCTTCCCCCTGCTCCGCGGCATGCCGTGGGTCGAGCCGTGCCACCTCCGGCACCTTCATCATGGTGGTATAGAAGCGGCGGCTGCGCTCCAGGTCGGCGACAATGAAATGAAACGCATCCCAGCCGATGATGCCCAGATTGCTCGTCTCCTCCACAGGTCACCCCTTTCCGCCGGCCGCCCGACGGGGGGAACGCAGGCGACAGACTCTCCTCGGGCAGTGCCGAGAACGGCCCGGCACGCTTTTAAAACGACAACGTCCAGGACGGTGGAACGTATTCTCCGCCCTCGAGGCTACTCGGGCTGGAACTGGGGGGGGCGCTTGGCAAGGAACGCCTCGGTGCCTTCGCGGGCGTCGGGCGATCCAAAGCACAGGCCGAACAGCGCCGCCTCCACCTCCAGCGCCTTCTCCAGGGGGCTGTCGAGTCCTGCCGCGACGGCGTCCAGGCAGCGACGCACCGCCCCGGGCGAAACCGCCAGGATCTCGGACGCCAGCGCCTGCACCGTCTCGGCCAGCTGGGCGGGCTCCACCACCCGGTTGACCAGGCCCCAGGCCAGCGCCGTGGCGGCGTCGATCATGCCGCCGGTGAGAAGCAGCTGCAGGGCTCGCCCCCGCCCCACCAGGCGGGGCAGGCGCTGGGTGCCGCCGTAGCCGGGGATCAGCCCCAGCTTCACCTCGGGTTGCCCGAAGCGGGCGGTGCTGGAGGCCACCCGCAGGTGGCAGGCCATGGCCAGCTCGCACCCCCCACCCAGGGCAAAGCCGTTGACTGCGGCGATGACCGGCTTGGGACAGCGTTCGATGGTGTCGTACAGGCGCTGCCCCCGGCGCGCCAGCTGCTGCGCCTGCGCCGTGGACAGCCCCTCAAACTCGGCGATGTCGGCCCCGGCCACGAACGCCTTCTCGCCGGCCCCGGTGATCACCACCACCCGCACCTCGCGAGCCTCCACCGCCGCTGCCATCGCCTCCCCCAGGGCGGCGAGCACCTGGCGATTGAGGGCGTTGAGTTTGTCCGGCCGATTGATGGTCACCCAGCGCACCCCCTGCCGATCCTCGACGGTCACTACGGGCATCTCGCTCATCGTCTTCCTCCGTGATGAAAGCTGACAACCGACGGCGCAAAGCTTACCGCGTTTCGCCACGCCGGAGACGACGGGGGAGGCAGTGACTCCCCACCAGCCAGCTGCAACGACACCACCACCTTGACCGGCGGCCTGGCCGCCGCCTAGAGTCTCGGGCGATGGACGCGAAGCAGCCAACCCGGGCAAGTGACCTTATCCACGAGGATATTCTCATCGAGGAGCTGGTGGCGCGGGTCCCCCGGGCCCCGGCGCTGCTGCGACGCTGGGGGATCGTGTGTGTGCAGTGCGGCGAGCCGGTGTGGGGGACGCTGCGGGAGGTCGCCCTGGCCAAGGGGGTGAGAGACCTCGCCCCCATTCTCGCGGAGCTGCGGGCTGCCGCGCCCCCCCAGGGCGGGTCCGGCAAGCCACGTATACTGCCAGCGTGAGGGGACTGCGACTCGCCGCACTGGTGGCGGCCACGGCTGCCATGGGCGGCTGCACCTCGGCCAGCCGTTCCCTGACGTTCCTGGAGCCGGCCCAGTGGGAGAGGGAGCTGCGCTCCCGCGGCGTGGACCCCACCCAGGTTCCCAACCCCCTCGATTTCACCGCCGACATGCGCGCCGAGGCCATGCGCCTGGTCGGTCCCGGGGATGATGTCGACCGCCTCCGCCGCCTCCAAGATGCCCTCTTCGACGAGAAGCGGTTCCCCTTCGCCTACGAGGTCAAGACCACGCTGACCGCCATCGAGGCTTACTATCGCCGCGAGGGCAATTGTCTGGCGTTTACCAACCTGTTCGTGGCCCTCGGACGCTCGCTGGGGATCCCGGTGCAGACTGGCCTGATCACCCGCGTGCGCGGCAGTGAGAGGGAAGACGACCTCATCGTGGTCAACACCCACGTGGTGGCCATGTTCACCCAGGCGGGCGGCACGATCTTTTTCGACTTCGATCGCAGCCGCCGGCGTCAACCCACCGCCGTTCGCCCCCTCGACGACCTGTGGGTGACCGCTCTCTACCTCAACAACCGCGGTGCCGACGAACTGCGCCTGCGCCACCCCGACGCTGCCGCCCGGCTGTTTGCCGATGCGGTAAAGCTCGCCCCCGACTTCTCCGCCGCCTGGGGCAACCTGGGCGTCGCCCGGCGCCGCCTGGGGGATGTGGCCGGATCCCTCAGTGCCTACTCCGAGGCGCTGCGCGGCGATCCCAACAACCCCACCGTGCTCGCCAACCTGGCGCTGCTGTACACCTCGCTGGGGCGAACCGCGGAGGCCGAGGCCGCCCTGGCTGCCGCCCGCCTTTCCGCCGCCTCTCCCCACCTCCTCATCGTCCGGGGCGACGTCGAGCTCGCCCGCGGCAAGGTGATCGAGGCGCGCCGGCTGTACCTGCGGGCCCGGCGCCTGGACCCGCGCCTGGCCGACGCCTGGGTGGCCCTGGCGCGCGCCGAGCTGGCGGCCGGGCGCCCTGCCCGCGCCCGCCGTCTGGCCGCCCGGGCGCTGGAGCTGGACCCGGCCGCCCCCGGAGCAGCCCAGGTGATCGACAAAAGTCACGAAAAAAGTTAGACTTCGCAGGCGCGCGCCAGGTCTCGGCGCGCCTTGGAGTTTTCGGGAGAGTTTTGTGAGGAGAAGCAAGACCGGCTACCGCAACCACACCCTGGCCCCCGAGAGCGCCCCCAAGTCGCTCTTCCGCAAGGTCGAGCGCACCCTGTCGGCGATCGAGCGGGGGGAGGATATCCTGGCGACGATCCAGAACGTCGCCGAGTACATGGTGACCAACTTTCGCGACGATCTGGGCATCATCGGCGGGCGCCTGTACCGCCGCAGCGATGAAGGGTACGAACTGGTGGGCTCGTTCGGGGCCGCCTCCCCGCCCCCCGGCACCATCGTCCCCCACGCCTACGCTCCCATCGAGGCCGCCATCGACTCCGGCGTGGTGGTGATGGACCGGGCCTCGCCGGGGTTGGACCCGGAGCTGGAGGCGCTGTTGGGCACGCGCGAGCGCTTCGCCGCCATTGCCCTCGCCGACGGGGACTATCTCATCTCCTTCGACGTCGCCCCGGGGCGGGCGCCCGAGCGCGACCTGCGCGCCTCGTTGAACATCGTGCGCCTGGCCATCAATCAGAAGCTGCGGCAGGAGCGCTTCGAGGAAATCCTGGAGGACGCCTTGCGTATCCAGACCTCCATTCTTCCCAAGCGCACGCCCGCCTACGCCGACTTCGACATCGGCGGCGGCTCCCGGGCCGCCGAAGTGGTGGGGGGCGACTTCTATGACTACATCCCCATCACCGCTCACCTCTTCGACCTGGTGATCGCCGACGCCTCCGGCCATGGTCTGCCCGCCGCCCTGCAGGTGCGCGACGTGTACATGGGCCTGCGCATGGGTCTGTCCCGCGACTACAAGGTCTCGCGCACGGTGGAGCGGCTCAACTCGATCATCAATCGCTCCAAGCTGGCCACCAAGTTCGTCTCCCTGTTCGTGGCCGAACTGGAAACCAACGGCAGCATCATCTATGTCAACGCCGGCCACCCGCCGCCGTTCCTGCTGCACGCCGACGGCAGTCTCGAGTACCTGCGCGAGGGCGGCATGGTGCTGGGTCCGATGCCCGACGTCGCCTACCTGCGCGGCTTCGCGCGCCTGGAGCCGGGAGCCACCCTGGTGATGTACACCGACGGCATCACCGAGTGCCACGATCACCTGGGGAAGCAGCAATTCGGGCTGCGCCGCTTCCAGCGTCTGGTGCGCCGCCTCCACGACCGTCCGGCTCAGGAGATCGTGGCAGCGGTCTTCGAGGCCCTCGACCGCTTCGCCGGCCGCAGCATCCCCGAGGACGACCAGACCATGGTGGTGGTGAGGCGCCCTGCCATGCCAGCCGGCCACTGACAGCGGGCCATCCCAGCATCCGGCGGCGCCCCCACCCGGTACGACTATACTGCCCGGCATGGAAGCGTTTCTGCCGCAAAACTTCTTTGCTGACCTCGAGTCCTTCCCGCACCGGCAGTTGCTCCACCCTGACGAGCCCGTCTGGGCAGCGCTGGGCGAGAAGCTGGACACCTACCTGGCGGCCTACCCCGGATGGACTCCCGACCCCCACCTGCCACCGGGCGTCCACCTCCTGGAGGGACCCATCGCCCTGGGCGAGGGGTGCCGACTGGAGCCGGGCGTCGTCCTGCGGGGGCCCCTCATCCTCGGGGACGGGTGCGAGATCCGCACCGGCGCCTACCTGCGCGGCCACGTCATCCTCGGGAATGGGTGCGTGGTGGGCGCCCACAGTGAGTTGAAGCGCGCCATCCTCCTGGACGGCGCCCATGCCCCCCACCAGAACTACGTGGGCGACTCCATCCTGGGCCGCAACGTCAACCTCGGCGCCGGGACCATCCTCTCCAACGTCAAGAACATCGGCCGCGAGGTGACGTTCCCCCACGGGGGCGAGACGGTGCACACCGGCCTGCGCAAGTTCGGCGCCGTGCTGGGGGACGGCTGCCGCACCGGCTGCAACACGGTGTTGAACCCCGGCGTGCTGATGGGCCCCGGGTGCGTCACCTACCCCAACGTGGCGCTGCGGTCGGGCCTCTATCCCGCCGGCACCCTCATCAAGCTGCGCCAGCAGCACCACCTGGTGTCCATGGACCGCGTCGTGCGCTGACTGGCACTTTCCTTGCAAAAGAGAGGGCGTGGGACGTGAACGGAGGTGCCCGATGACCCGCATCAGCAGCATCCTCACCGCCGCCGCCGTGGCCCTGGTGATCACCGGCGCGGCCTTCGCCGAGGACGATGCGACCTCGCTGAGCTACATCTCCTACGTGGAGCGCTACGCCACCCTGCGCCCGGCGCACGACCAGGAATCCCTCGACGTGGTGGTCAACATGCCGGTGCTCGCCGGGGATCGCCTGGTGACGGCGCGGGCCGCCCGGGTCGAGATCGTGCTCGCTGACGCCACCACGGTGTGGCTCGACGAGTTCTCCACTTTGGACTTCGACGCCCTCGCCTTCTCCCGCGATAACCCCGCCCCCCGCACCGCTCTCTACCTCGCCGACGGCACCGCCGCCTTCGAGCTTCCCGCCCACGGCCTGGGCGACGCCACCACCCGGCTCGATACCCCCGCGGGAACCGTCTTCCTCCAGCGCCCCGGGCTGTACCGGGTCGACATCGACCGCGGCCAGGTGGAGGTGAGGTCCTTCGCCGGCCTCGCCGAACTGCCGTCGGGTGCCGGCTCGGCACTGCTGCGGGCCGGCCAGCAGGCGTACCTCACCACCGGCGGCAGGCTGGAAACCCGCGCCCTGTACGAGAGCCGGGACGAGTTCTGGCGCTGGGTGTCGGAGCGCCGGCGGCCTGCCCCACCCAGCCGGACCGCCGAGCAGGTGGGCTCGCGGGCCGCCAGCCGCGCCGCCATCCTGGATTCCTACGGCGACTGGATTTACGTGGACAGCTACTGGGCCTGGCGCCCCCGCGTCGCCGTCACCTGGGTGCCCTACAGCTACGGTCGCTGGTACTGGACCCCGGTGGGCTGGACGTGGATCTCCTACGAGCCCTGGGGGTGGTACCCCTACCACTACGGCTCATGGACCTACCACCCGCGCCACGGCTGGCTGTGGTGCTGGGACTGGGTGTGGGGGCCCGCCTGGGTGCACTGGTTCTACTCCGGCTCCTACATCGGCTGGTGCCCGCGCGGCTACTACGACTCCTGGTACTGGAGCCGCTACCGGCACTTCCACGGCGCCTATCCCGGTCGCTGGAGCCAGGTGACGCTCGACTTCCGGGGCCGTATCTATCTGGGTGATATCGACCTGCGCCCATGGACGGTGGTTCCTTCCAGCCACTTCGCCAACGCCCGCCTGGACCGCGTGCGCCTGAGCCCGGAGCGCATCCGCCAGGAGCTGCCCCGCACCCCGGCCTACGTACGGTCCGGACCCCTGCTCACCCGTGACGTCCGCCCTGACCCCGACACCTTCGAGCGAGAGTTCCGCCGCGGGCTGCGGGATGACAGCATCCCCGATCTCACCCGGGTGCTCCGACGAGAGGAAGGCATCGGCGATGCGCGCGAGGGCACGCCGGCGGTGCGCATGTTGCCCACCCGGGAGCTGATCCGCGGCGCCGAGCGAAGCGAGGGCGGCGCTGACACCCGCGGCGGCGCGCCCGGGCGGAGCGACGTAAGTGGCCGCGGCGAGGTGCGCGGGCGAGACGGCTCCGACTGGCCCAGCGAGCGCCAGCCGGCGCCGGTGCGCGGTGGCCAGCCGGAGGTGGGCGCCCCCGGACGCGGCAGTGAAGGGTATGGGGAGCGTCCCCCCGTGCGCGTTCCCGACCGCAGCAGACCGGAGCGGGTCGATCCCGGAACTCCGGCTCGCGGCGAGGTCCCGGACGCGCCCCGCCGCGAGGTGGGCCGCCCGGCCCCCGACCGCGCACAGCCCGGCGGTGCCGCCTCGCCCCCCGGC
>JABRVY010000557.1:0-5711 GCA_039961755.1 Acidobacteriota bacterium
CAGCGCCGCCGTCGCCGCCAGCAGTACCCAGGGCAGCGCCGCCACCGGGCGCCGCCAGGTCCCGCCCAGCAGTTGCACCGCCGCCCCGCGCCCTCACCCTGGCGGGCTGGTTGGCGGGGTGTGCCCTGGTGGTGGCGGCGGTGCAACTGCTGGGCGGGACCTGGCGGCGCCCGGTGGCGGCGCTGCCCTGGGTACTGCTGGCGGCGACGGCGGCGCTGGCGCGGGCGCCGGTGGAGCCCCTGCGGCTGCTGCTGGAGCGGCACGGGGTGGATCTCTGCCTGGCCGCGCTGCTGGCCGCCTGGTGGCCAGCGGCGCGGGGGTGGCTTGCCCGCCGCCGGGTGTTTGCCAGCGCGGCCGCCCTGCTGGTACCGCTGGCGGTGGCGGCGGCCTTCCTGCACCCGCCGGGGGGGGACGAGCAGTACCACCTCATCGTGCTGCGCTCCCTGGTGCAGGATCACGACCTGGACCTCGCCAACAACTACGAGCTGGAGCGCTACCCGGAAAACCGCATCTATGTCACCCGCATCTGGCTGCACTCGCCGCTGCTGGCGCTGCTCCTCGCCCCAGGCTACGCCCTGGCCGGCCGGGCTGGCGCCCTGGCGCTTTTGGGTCTCGCAGGAGCGGCGCTCCTGGCCCTGGTGGCCCGTCTCGCCCACGGCTTGCGCTGCCCCCCCAGCCGCATCGCACTGATGGCCCTGCTGGGATTGCTGAGCTTCCCCCTCGCCACCTTTTCCTCCCAGATCTGGACGGAAATCCCGGGGGCACTGGCCGCCGCGGCAATTGCCACCCTGCTGTCGGGCGCCGCGCCCGCCTTCCTGCCTGCCGCCGGCCTGGCCATCCTCGCCACCGGCCTCAAGACGCGGCTGGCACTGATGGCATTCCCCACCCTCTCTGCGCCCCTGACCGGCCTCATCCGGCAGCGGCGGCGCTCGTGGGGCGCTTTGCTGCTGGTGGGGTTGGCGATCGCTGTCGCCCTCGCCCTGGCCACCGCCATCTACGGGCATCCCCTGGGACCCATCCGCCGCTTTCATCATCTCCTCCCGAGGAGCCTGCGGCAACCAGCCATTTCATTCCTCGGTCTGATTTTCGATAGCGCCGGAGGGATGCTTTTCGCGGCGCCACTGCTGTTTTTCGGAGCGAGCCGGGTGGCGGCGGCGTGGCGGCGCGCCGCGGCTCCCATCCGTGGCCTACTGGTGGGTGGTCTGGCAACGGTGCTGCTGCTGCTCCCCTCCCACGAGTGGTACGGAGGGGGCAGCCCCCCGCTGCGCTATCTGGTTCCAGTTCTGCCCGTCCTTTTCCTGAGTCTGGCCACGTTGTGGACCACCCCGTCCCGGGTGAGGACCGCGGCGGTCCTGGCGCTGCCGCCTACCCTGCTGGTGTGGTTCGCCTTCGCCACCCGGCCGCACCTGGCCTTCAACCCCGGGGACGGTGGGTGGTGGCTGGGGGACGCCCTGGCGCGCCGGTTTGCCGCCGATACCCGGGCGTTGTTTCCCTCCCTTCTGGTGCCCACTGCGGCAACTGTCTGGGTTCCGTCAGTGGTCGTGCTGGTGGCGGCGGCCGCCTGGCTGCTGCTGCGCCGTCGCGCCAGCGCCGGCCGTACCCTGGAGCGCCTCGCCGTGCCCCTCTGGCTGCTGGCGGCGGCCGGCCTGGTGGCCACCCTGGCGGTGCGGACCGACCGGGTGGTGGAGCTGGAGGCCGCCCAGGTGATCCGCCACGGCGGCGCCCCGGAGCCACCCGAGGGGACCTTTTCCCGCTTCCTGCACCGCAACGGCTGGCGCCTGCGAACAGGCGAAGGGGTGAGCGTGCCGCTGCGCGTGCCGCCCGGCGCCGGGGTGGAGCTGGAGGCGCTTGGCGCTGGCCTGGTGGAGGCTCGCTGGGAAGGCGGTGAGGGCTGGACCGTTCAGGTCCTCTCGCCCTCCTTTGCCCGCTTCCCCCTCCCCACTCCGCCGGGCGCGGGTCGACAGCAACTTCATCTGCGGGCCGTCGGCCCGGGAGAGGGGGAGGTGGTGCTGGATCGCGTCGAGGTGATGCGGCCATGAGCGTGGCGGTGGTGATGGTGACCCACAACCACGGCCCCACCATCGCCGCGACGCTGCGGGCCGTCGCCGCGCAGACCCGGCCGCCCGAGCAGGTTGTGGTGATCGACAACGCCTCCGCTGACGACAGTCTGAATCTGGCCAGGGCCTTCGCCGCCTCGCTTCCCCTCGAGGTGGTGGCCTGGAGGGAGAATCGCGGGTTTGCCGCCGCCTTCAACGAGGGAGTGCGGCGAAGCGCGGCGCCGTGGGTGCTGTCCCTCAACCCCGACTGTCGCCTCGCCCCCGATTTCCTGGCGGTCCTCACCGGGCGGGCGGCGGTTGACCCGCGGGCAGGTGCAGCGTGCGGGTTGCTGCTGCGCGCCCGCGGGGCCGAGCTCGCAGAGACCGACACCGTCGACTCGGCCGGCATGGTCATGACTCCGGCCGGCCGCCACCTGGACCGTGGCGCCGGTGGCCGGCTGACGCCCGAGTTGACCCGCCCGGCGCGGGTGTTCGGAGCCAGCGGCGCGGCCGCTCTCTACCGTCGCCAGGCGCTGGAGGATGTCGCCTACTCGGGAGGGGAGGTGATGGACGAGGGGTTCTTCGCCTACCGGGAGGACGCCGACCTGGCCTGGCGGCTGCAGCGACGCGGCTGGGAGTGCCTGTACCTGCCCCGGGCGCTGGGGTACCACGCCCGGGGACTGAAGCCGGAGGCGAGGCGGCGGGGCAGCGCGGAGATCAACCGCCACTCGGTGCGTAACCGCTTCCTGCTGCGCTGGAGCAACGCCGACTGGCGCTGGCACCTGGTCTGTTTTCCCGCCTGGCTGATACGGGATGTGCTGGTGGTGGGGGCGTGTCTGACAGTGGAACGCCCGTCGCTGCCGGGGATGGTGGAGGCGTGGCGGCGGCGACAGCTCCAACGCCGGCGGGGTGAGGCCAACCACCGGCGCGCGCGGATCTCCTCCTGGCGGCTGGCATCGTGGTTCTACCCCTGGGGGCGCGTCCGCCCTTTGGAGGAGTGATGCACGTGGCCATCCTCGGCACCCGGGGCGTTCCCGCCCGCTATGGTGGCTTCGAGACCTTTGCCGAGGAGCTGGGCGCCCGCCTTGCCACCCGCGGTCACCGGGTGACGGTGTACACCCGCCGACACGTGGCGGTGGTCGGCCTCGAGGAGTACCGCGGGGTGCGGGTCAGGGTCCTGCCGGCGCTGCGCACCAAGGCGCTGGAAACGCTGTCGCACACCTTTCTCTCGGTTCTCGATCCGGCCCTGCGGCGGGCGGAGGTGGTGCTGCTGTGCAACGCCGCCAACGCGGTGTTCATCCCCCTCCTGCACGCCCGCCGCCTGCCCGTGGTGCTCAACGTGGACGGCCTGGAGCGCAAGCGGCGCAAGTGGGGGCCGCTGGCGCGACGGTACTACCTGCTGTCGGAGCGCCTGGCGGCGCGCTGGGCCGACGTGGTGGTCAGCGATGCCCGAGTGATCCAGCGTTACTACCGCCGGGCCTGGGGGCGGGAGTCGGTGATGATCCCCTACGGAGGCGACCTGCCCCGCCCCCTCGGCACCTCCACCCTGGCGGCGCTGGGGTTGCAGTCGCGGAGCTATTTCCTCTATGTCTCCCGCTTCGAGCCGGAGAACAACCCCGATCGGGTGGCCGAGGCGTATCGGCAGGTACCGGGCACTGCGCCGCTGGTGCTGGTGGGCGGGGCTCCCTACGCCGCCGCCCTCACCCGGCGGGTGCGCGCCCTGGCCGCCGGCGACCCCCGCATCCTCCTGCCCGGCCCCGTCTACGGGGAGGGCTACCGCGAGCTGTTGTTCCACGCCCGCGCCTACATCCACGCCACCGAGGTGGGGGGCACCCACCCCGCCCTGGTGGAAGCCATGGGTGCCGGCCTGCTGGTGTTTTTCCTGGACAACCCCGCCAACCGCGAGGTGGTGGGGGAGGCGGGGGTGGATTTCCGCTTCGACGGCGAACCGACTCTGAGTCAGGTGCTGACCGAGTACCTGGCCCATCCGGCGCTTTATGATCCGCTGCGGGCCGTGGCCCGCGCCCGGGTGGCCGATCGCTACCGCTGGGACAGCGTGGCGGCGGCCTACGAAAGAGTTCTGGAGGAGGCGTGCTCAGGGAGTCGGTGACCGTGGTGGCCTACCGCCGCCTGCTGGTGGACGGGCTGGCCACCGTGGGCTCCTTCCTGCTCGCCCATCAGCTACGCTCGCACCTCCTGCCCATCCTGCTGCCCTCCCTCTTTCCCGGCGGGCTCTACCCGCTCCGCCAGTACCTTCCCCTGCTGGCCGTGGTGCTGCCGGTGTGGGGCGGCCTGCTGGCCGCCCATCGGCTGGCCACCCCCGGCGCTCTGGTGTCCCTGCGACGGGAGCTGTTCCTGGTGGCGCGGGTGGTCATCCTGGGAGTCGGCTCGGTGGCGGCGGCGTCCTATCTGTTCCGGGTAGATTTCATCTCGCGACCCTTCCTGCTGCTCTTCGCTGCCACCAATTTTGCCGTGCTGGCGGCGCTGCGGGTGGCAGAACGGCGTACCGCGTGGGGGCGGTCGCTGCTGGAGGCGCCGGAGCGGGTGGTGGTGGTGGTGGGGGACGGTCCGCGGGCGCTGGAGGTGGCCCAGCTGGTGCAGCGCTACCGCCGGTGGGGGTTTCGCCTCAAAGGCATGGTCACGGTGGCATCCGATCCCGGCACCCCGGCCGGGCCGTTTCCCCTCCTCGGCAGCGTCACCCACCTCCCCGAGATCCTCACCCGCTCGGTGGTGGACGAGGTGATCCTGGCGGTTCCCACTCGCCAGCTGGGTGAGCTGGAGGATGCCCTCCTGCAGTGCCAGGAGCTGGGGGTGCGGGTGCGGGTGGCGCTCCAGCCCTTTCCCCACCTCTCCCCACACCTGGAGGTGGAGATCTTTCAAGGGGTGCCGTTCCTCACCTTCGCCACCGCCCCCACCGCCCCCTTGCCCCTCTTCGCCAAGCGGGTGATGGACGTGGTGCTGAGCGCCACCGCGCTGGTTCTCTCCCTGCCGCTGTGGCCCCTCATCGCCCTGGCCATCCGCCTTTCGTCCCCCGGGCCGATCCTCTACCGCCAGCAGCGCTGCGGGCTCCACGGGCGGCGCTTCACCCTGTTGAAGTTCCGCACCATGGTGGTGGACGCCGAGGCTCGCCAGCAGGAGGTGGGGCACCTCAACGTGGTGAACGGGCCCGCCTTCAAGGCGCCCAACGATCCCCGCGTGACCCCCGTGGGGCGGGTCCTGCGCCGTCTTTCCCTCGACGAAATCCCCCAGTTGCTGCACGTCCTGAAAGGGGAAATGTCCTTGGTGGGGCCGCGGCCGCCGATTCCGGCGGAGGTGGAGCGCTACCAGCCCTGGCAGCGCCGGCGGCTGGCCATGAAGCCGGGGATCACCGGGCTGTGGCAGGTATCCGGGCGCTCCGAGCTGGACTGGGATACCTGGATGGAACTGGATTTGGCCTACATCGACTCGTGGTCCCTGTGGCTCGACCTCACGATCCTGCTGCGGACGATCCCCGCGGTGCTGTCGGGGCGGGGAGCCGCCTGAGCTCGATGCGCACCGTGCCCGAGCGGACGTTGCTGGTCATGCGCTCCTGCCCCCAGAGGTAACCCTTGGGCGCCCGCCCCTGAGGCGCCCAAGGGTTACCTCTGGGGGCAGGAGCGCATGACCAGCAACGTCCGCTCGGGCACGGTGCGCATC
>JABRVY010000558.1:0-15367 GCA_039961755.1 Acidobacteriota bacterium
CTCCTCGACGGGCGGGGTCGGGGCCCTGGGGGAGACCTCTTCGACTTCCACCTCCTGCGCCGGCGGTGGCGCTGGCGCCGCGACGGCGGCCGGTTCGACGACCTCCTGAGGAGCAGCCTCCGCGATCTCCTCTTCCTTCACGGCAGCCGCCAGGGGAGCAGCTGGAGCCTCCGCCACGGTCGGTCCTGCCTCGGCATCGCGCAGCGCCGGCGTCGGGACGTGCGGGCGCACCGCCAGCGTTTCCAGCAACAGACCCACCAGATAGGTCAAAAGCTGCACCATCGAGGTCCCGGTGGCATCCCTGAGCACCGCGACGACGCAGCCCACCACCTTGCCTCGCAACGACATCGGAACCAGCAGGCAGGAGCGCTCCTCGGCCGGCAGCCAGGAGCGCAGAATGGCGTCGGCGCCAGGGGACAGCAGGACGGGCGCCCCCTCCGCAACACGCGCGAGGGCCGCCGAGCTGCCCAGCTCCGCCTGCCAGGTGCGCACCGGGTCGCCCTCCCCGAAGCCGGCGCCGCTCCAGCCGGCGACCTTTCCGTCGCGGAAAACCACGATCCCCCGCGGCCCGCACCAGGGTTCCAGGCGACTCAGGAACTCCTGCAATACCTCCGACTGCGCCCGGCCGGCATCGAGGGCGCGGATCAGCTCCAGCTCCGGCCCCGCCACCACCACCGGCGCCGTCAAGGCGGCGATGCGCTCGCCGAACGGCGCCACGGGGAACAGCACCTCAGGATCGGGGGGCAGCACCAGGTCGAGCTCGCCGACCGTCCGCGCCGCAGCCTCCCGGACCTGCTGAGCAACCGCGTCGAGCTTGGCCCGCAGCAAACCGGCCGCGCGCTCCCGGATTCCCTGCAACTCGGCAAGAAGAGTCTCGTGCTCCTCCATGGGTTCCTCCCCGATCAAGTGCCCATTATCAAAGCGCGCTGATAGGGTGTCAAGAAAGCCCGGCCGTCTTGCACAAGTGCGACGAGTTTGCTAACAAGATCACGAGCAGGAGGGAGGCCGTCATGGCAAGAAAACCCACCACCGCCGTCGTCATCCTGGCCCTCACCGTCGTTTTCGGGTGCGCTGGCGACAGCGAGAAGAAGGCCGCGTCCCCCGACATGACCGCGGAGTTCGCCAAGGTTCAGCAGGCGCGCAGTGCCCTGGAAGCAGCCCGCACCTCTTTAGGTTCGCTGCGGAGCGAGCTCAATGAACTCAAGGGCAAGGCCCGGCTCAGCGCGGAAGAAGCGCAGCGCAAGACCGAACTGGAGTCACGGTTACCCGCCGCCGAGCGCGCCTTCGAGGAGGCGTACGACCAGGACCAGGCCGCCCTTTCCAACTTCCTCACCTCGGCGCTGAACGATGACGCGCTCAAAGGCGCGCCGCAGACCCGCCAGGCACTGCGAATGTATGCCGACGAGGCGCTCCTCAACGCCCGCGACCGGGTGGAAAAATCCGGTGACTATGCCAAGGCCATTGAAATCCTCCAGACGGCGGAGAGCTACTACGAGTTCGCCGGCATCGAAGTACCCCAGGACCTGCGCGAGAGCCGGGAGCTGGCACAGAAGTTCCGCTACCTCACCAAGGATCGCTTCGATCAGTTGAAAAAGGGAATGACCCCGGAGGAGGTCAAGGCGATCACCGGCACCCCCCTGTACGCCAACGTTCGCGAGACCGAGGCGCAGGGGCGCAAGATCACCATGTGGCTTTTCCCCCGCGATCCGGCGGAAGGCGGCGCCTCGGCCATTTATTTCGACAAGGGCAAGGTGTACGCCATGAAGTGGGACGCCGCCGCCAAGTAGTCACCCACATCTGTGCCTTCATAGATTGTCGCGGGCGACCTTGACCGCGAGCAGGGGACTTGCTACGCTTTTAATTCTTGGGCGCGGTGCCATGCCCCGAAAGGGACAGGCAAATCTCGCGGGGAGAGGAGGTGAGCCAGATGCCGACAGTTCATGTGCGGGACAATGAATCGTTCGAGCAGGCTCTTCGCCGCTTCAAGCGCAAGTGCGAGAAGGCGGGCATCCTCTCCGAGATCAAGAAGCGCCAGTACTATGAGAAGCCGAGCGTGAAACGCAAGCGCAAGCTGGTGCAGGCACGCAAGAAGCTGCTTCGCAAGCTGGCGCAACAGCGAAAGGCCGGGTTGCTGTAGGTTCTCAATCAATGCGAGCCGTATTCACGGCGCTGGAGCTGGATCGCGTGCTCCGGTTGGTGGCGTCGTTCGCGCGCTCTCGCTCCGGGCACGCCCACGTCCTGGCAAACCTGCCATCGTTTGCTGCCGGCGAGGGCGAACGCCAGCACGACATGACCCGGGCAGTGGGGAAGCTGGTTGCCGAGCAGGGGCCGCTGTCGTTTCTCGGCCTGAATGCCATCGACGAGCTGGCCCGTCCCGATCCCAGCCTTCCGGCCCTGATGGCGCTGGTACGAAGCATCGTGGAGGTGCGCGCCCATCTCGGTCGAGGCCTCGGGAGTGCGCCAGAAATCGCCGCCGCGTTCGCCGCCCTGCCGATGCTGGATGCCTTCCTCGCCTACCTGTCCCAGCGCATCGGGGAAGACGGGGAAATCCTGGATTCCGCCAGCCCCGCCCTGGCCCAGGCCCGGGCCGCCCGGGAGCGCCACCGTAACGCCATCGTGGCGCGCCTGGAGCAGCTCCGCCACCCGGCCGGAGCGAGCGGGCCTTACACCCTGCGCCGGGAGCGGTACTGCCTGCCCGTGCCCATTCACGACCGCGCTCGCCTGCCGGGACTGGTGCTGGATGTGTCGGCCAGCGGCGCCACCGCCTTCGTGGAACCTCTAGAGGTGGTGGAACTCAACAACGCTCTGGCCGAGGCCACCAGTCGCGCCCGCGCCGAAGAGGAAAAGGTGCGCCAGGAGGTCCTCGCCGCCTTCACCCGCCGGCGCGAGGAACTGGAGCAAGCCGCCGCGCTTCTGGCCATGCTCGACGCCACCCAGGCAAGGGTGTTGTTCGGTCAGGTGGCGGGAGGAGTCCTGGTGCGACCCGGCAACGGCAGCCGCCTGGTCCTGCGCGGCGCCCGCCATCCCCTCCTGGAACCTGCCCTCGCCCCATTGCGCGCCGACTGCCTGGGCGAGGCGGGCAACACGAGGCCCGTCGTGCCGCTCGATTTCGATCCCCCTGTCGACGTGAGGGTGGTGCTGCTCTCCGGGCCCAACGCCGGCGGCAAGACGGTGGCCCTGAAGACCGTGGGGCTGGCCGTGTTGATGGCGCAGGCGGGCATTCCCGTGCTGGCGGAGGAGGGCTCGCAGATCCCTGCGTTTTCTCGCCTGTGGTGCCACATCGGGGACGAGCAGAGCCTGCTCTCGGACCTCTCCACCTTCTCGGCGGCGATGACCGCCACCGCCCGGCTGCTGCAGGTGGCCGACGACACCACGCTGGTGCTGTACGACGAGCTGGGTTCCGGTACCGACCCGGAGGAGGGGGCAGCGCTGGCGGCCGCCCTGCTGGAGGAGCTGCTGGCCCGGCGATGCTTCGCCCTCGCCACCGCTCACCTGACCACCGTTGCCGCCCATCTGGAGGCACTCCCCGGTGCCGCCAACGCCTCCATGGGGTTCGACGAGGTGAGCGGAACTCCCACCTTCCGGCTGACCTTCGGCTCCCCCGGCCGCTCCCACGGGCTGGCCATCGCCCGGCGCAGCGGCGTTGCCGCGTCCATCCTCCAGCGGGCCCGCGAGCTGGTTTCCCGGTCCTTCCTGGCCATCGACTCCTACCTGGCGCGCCTGGACGAGGAGCGCCGCCGCCTGACCGAGGCGGGCCACGCCCTGGCCGCGGAGCGGCAGGAGCTCCGGGTCGCCCGCAGCGCGCTGGAGGAGGAGCGGGAGCGGTGGCGACGGGATCGCCTGCAGCTGCGCGCCAGGCTGGAGGAAGAGCGGGAGAAGCTGCGCCAGCGCGCCCGCGCGCAGCTCCAGGCGGTGCTCGAGGAGCTGCAGCAGGCGCGGGAGAAAGGCGAGCTGCCGGGCCGCCGTCGCCTCGCCGCCCTGCGCAGTGCCGCCCTCGACCTTGACGAAGAGGCACCACCGTCCGAGGCGGCGCCGCCGCTGGCCCCGGGGGACCAGGTGCGCCTGGCCGGAACGCGCAGCCAGGGAGAGGTCACCCAGGTGGTCGGGGACCGCGTGCAGCTCAGCGTGGCCGGCAAGCGCCTGTGGGTGGCCCGGGAGGCGTGTGAGAAGCTGGCCACCCCCCGTCCCGGCCCTCAGGTCCACGCCCGCCTGGCGGAGGGTCCCCCCGAGGCAACGCGGGAGCTCAAACTCATCGGCCAGACCACCGAGGAGGCCAAGGAGGCCCTCGAGCGCTTCCTCGACCAGGCGCTGCTGGCCGGCACCCGGGCGGTGCGCATCGTGCACGGACACGGCTCCGGCGCCCTCCGACGCCTGACCCGCGACGTCCTCGGCCGCTATCCAGGAGTGGTTCGTTTCACCCATCCCCCGCAGGCCTCCGGCGGCACCGGCGTCACCGAGGTGGAGCTGGAGTGAGCGACTACGACCTCTCTCGCCCGGTCCTGGCCCGCCTGCGCGAGGCGGCCGACATCGTCACGGTGGTCGGCGAGCGCGTGACACTGCGCCGCGCCGGCCGGAACTTCGTCGGTCTGTGTCCCTTCCACGGCGAGAAGACGCCGTCGTTCTCGGTCTCGCGCGAGAAGGGCTCGTTCTACTGCTTCGGCTGCAAACGCGGTGGCGATGTCATCGACTTCGTCGCCGAACTGGATCGGCTGACCTTCGTGGAGGCGGTGGAAACCCTCGCCCGCCGCTTCGGCATCGAGCTGCCACCCTCCTCCCCCCAGGCGCAGCAGCGCCGCCGCGAGGAGGACGCCCTGCTGGAGGCCCTCGAGGCGGCGCAGGCGTACTTTTCGCGCCGGCTGGCGGACGATCGGCCGCGCGCCTTTCTGGAGGCCCGGGGGGTCTCCCTGGAGCTGGCGGCCACCTTCGGCCTGGGGTATGCGACGGCGGACTGGAGCACCCTCTTCGACGAGTTGCACCGCCGGTTTCCCGAGCGCGTGCTGGTCGCCTCCGGGCTGGTGGTGGAGGGGGAGGGCGGGCGCCGCTGGGATCGCTTCCGCGATCGCATCACCATCCCCATCCGCCTGGCCCGGGGCACCCTGGTCGCCTTCGGCGGTCGCGCCGTGGGGGACGACCACCCCAAGTACCTGAACTCCCCCGAGACCACCCTGTTCTCCAAGAGTCACGTCCTCTTCGCCCTGGATCGCGCCCTTCGCGCCTTCGGCGAGCGTCGGCGTGCCGTGGTGGTGGAGGGCTACTTCGATTGCATGGCCATGCACGCCGCCGGAGTGACCGAGACGGTGGCCACCCTGGGCACGGCGCTCACCGAGCACCACGCCCGTGAGCTGGCGCGCCGCTGCGAGCGCGTGGTGGTGTGTTACGACGGCGACCAGGCTGGCCAGACCGCGGCGGTGAACGCCGTGCGCACGCTGCTGGCCTGCGAGCTGGATGTGGCGGTGGTGCTCCTGCCCGGCGGCATGGATCCCGATGACATCATTCGCAGGGAGGGAGCGGCGGCGATGCAGCAGTTGCTGGCCTCGGCCATGACGCCGGCGGAGTTCCTGCTGACCCATCTCGGGGCCACCCGCGAGGAGCGTCGGAGCGGCTTGCGGTTGGCTCTGGCCGTTGCCGACGTCTGCCCCGATCCGGTGCGCCGCTTTCAGATCCGCGAGGCCCTGGCCCAGGGGTGCGGCATCCCGGTGGACCAGCTCGGGACTATCGAAGCGCCGCGCCCCGTCACGGTCGCGCCGGACCCCGTCCCCCTTCCCCCTCCCGGCGAGCTGGCCCTCCTGCGCTGCCTGCTCCTGGATGCACCCCCCACCCGGCGCCGCGACATCCTGGCGCGCGTCCCCCTCGAGGCCCTGGAGCACCCGGTGACGCGGCGGGTGATCGAGCGGCTGACGGCGGCCGCGGCCGACCAGCGTACCCTTGAAATTTCCGACCTCATGTCCGACATTGAGGAAGGTGACGCACGGCGGGTTCTCGCCGCGCTGGACCACGAGGCACCGGAGACGCCGGAAAATCGCCTCGAGCTCATATTGAGGGAGCTTTGTCAACGTCATCGATTGCGAAAACTCGCCGCGCTCAATCTTGCGATCAGACAAGCGGAAGCGAGGAACGATCAGGAGGCCCTCGTACAGCTCTCGCACGAGTGGACGAGGCTTCAGCGATAGACGTTCATCCTCCAAACGGTGAGCCGGCTGCGGTGCGTGCGGGAGGGACAGCGGTGGCCCTGAGTGTGGAAGAGCGCTACCCCGAGCTCGGCCGATTGCTCGGCCTGGGGCGGGAGCGCGGCTATGTCCTGGTGGACGAGATCGTCGAGGTGTTGCCCGACGAGATCGCGTCGCTGGCCGAGGAGCTGGACGAGATCTTTCTCCGCTTCTCGGAGAACGACATCGATATCATCGAGTCACTGGACAAGCTCGCCGGAGGCGAGGACGATGGCGGCGAACCCCGCGACGGCACCGACGCGCCGGTGCAGGCGCCGCTCATTGATCCGGCGCTGCTGGAGAAGACCAACGATCCGGTGCGGATGTACCTGCGGGAGATGGGCACCGTCAAGCTCCTGGACCGGGACGGCGAAGTGGCCATCGCCAAGCGGATCGAGTCGGGCGAGGCGCGGGTGTTCTGCGCCATGGCCTCCTGCCCGCCACTGCTGGAACTGTTCCTGAAAGCCAACGAGCTGGCCCGCCGTGACCGGCGCATGATGCGCGACCTGCTGGGCGGTATCGACGCCACCCTGGACGAGCGCGGCCGGGGCCGCGTCAACGACGGCCTGCGCCTGTTCTACCGCATCGCCGAGCTGGACAGTCAGGTGAAGGCTCTCAAGGAGCGCCTGCGCCGCTGCAAGAAGGGCAGCCGACGGGCCGGCGAGCTCCTGGAGCAAATCGACGCGCTCAACGGCGACATCTCGGTGCTGGTGCGTTCCACCGATTTCACCACCACCACCCGCAACCGCCTGCTGGCCTTCCTGGGCGAGGTGGAGCGGCACTTCTCCATCCCCATTTCCACCATCCGCAAGGACGAGGCCAAGCTGAAGACCGAGCGCAACGCCGAGCGCCGCGCCTTCTACGACGAGCGAGTGCGCCGCTACCGCGCCGAGATCGAGGCGTTGGAGAGCCGCTTCCGGGTGCCCTACGACGAGCTCAAGCGAGTTGTTGCCGAGGTGCGCCGCGGGGAGGAGGAAACCGACCAGGCCAAACAGGAGCTGATCGTCGCCAACCTCCGGCTGGTGGTCTCCATCGCCAAAAAGTACACCAACCGCGGCCTGCAGTTCCTCGACCTCATCCAGGAGGGCAACATCGGTCTCATGAAGGCGGTGGACAAGTTCGAGTACCGCCGGGGCTACAAGTTCTCCACCTACGCCACCTGGTGGATCCGCCAGGCCATTACCCGCGCCATTGCCGACCAGGCCCGCACCATTCGCATCCCGGTGCACATGATCGAGACCATCAACAAGCTCACCCGCACCCAGCGCCAGCTGGTTCAGGAGGTGGGGCGCGAACCCACCGCCGAGGAAGTTGCCGAGCGGATGGAGATCCCCGTCTCCAAGGTGCGGAAGATCATGAAGATCGCCCAGGAGCCCATCTCCCTGGAAACCCCCATTGGCGAGGAGGAAGACTCGCACCTGGGGGATTTCGTCGAGGACCGCACCGCCCTCTCGCCCATCGACGCGGTGATCGCCGCCTCGCTGAAGAATCAGGCGGAGGGGGTGCTGCGCACCCTCACCCCTCGCGAGGCGGAAGTGCTGCGGCGCAGATTCGGGATCGGGGACGGCACCGAGCACACCCTGGAGGAGGTGGGCAAGGCGTTCAACGTCACCCGCGAGCGCATCCGCCAGATCGAATCCAAGGCGTTGCGAAAACTGCGGCACCCCTCGCGCTCCAAACTGCTCAAGCCCTATCTCGACATCATCGGCTGATCGCGAGCCCCCACCGCTACTTGCCCTCTCGCTTGCGGCACTCGCCGGGCGAGGCGTACAATCGGCGGCGCTGGGTCCATAGCTCAGCGGTCAGAGCTGCCGGCTCATAACCGGTTGGTCCCAGGTTCGAATCCTGGTGGACCCACCACCACGAGGAGGATGGCGTGACCATCTCGACACGGCACGCGCGTTCCGGCAGTCTCCCGACCCCTCGGGAGGAGCGGTGAGCGAGCGCTCGCTCCTCGCCGCCTACGTCACCCTGCAACGCCTGCTCACCCAGCGACTCACCCTCCAGCGTGAGGTGGAGACGCCCCCCGCCGAGCTCGCCGCCCTGCGCACCCGTGACGCCGAGCGCGAGGCCGCGCTGGCGGCCAACCGCAAGCGCCGCGGGGAGCTGGAGGCCGAGTATGGAGCGCTGGAGCGCGAGACCGGGGCGCTGTATGAAGAACGGGAGCACGTGCGTCGGCAGAAGAGCCAGGTGACCAACATGAAGCAGCTTCAGGCGGTGGTTTCCGCCCTCGACCACGTGCAGGGGCAAATCGACGAGCGGGAGAGCAAGCTCAAACGCATCATGGAGGAGCTGGATTCCCTGGACGGGCAGGCCGCCACGCTCACCGCCGAATCCCCGGAGGAACGCCTCCAGCGAGAACGCCTGGAGGAGGAGTGGGCACAGCGCCGGGGGGGCAGCGAAGCCGAGCTGGAGCGCGTGCGCGGCCGCCTGCGCGAGGTTCAGGTGGAGCTCGGCAGCGCTGCCATGGAGGGGTTCAAGAAGCTGTGGAACCTGCGGAAACCCCACGCCGTGGTGCCGATCGACGGGGACTCCTGTTCGGCCTGCCACGCCGTGCTGCGCGCCGCCCTCCTGCAGCTGGTGCGCGGCGGCGAGACCCTCCAGTACTGCGAGACCTGCCGGCGCCTGCTCTACGATCCCGCCCAGTTCCCTCCGCCGTGAGCACCCCCCTCGAGAGGTCGACCCCGCCAGCCACGGTCTGGGTGGATGGGGGCTCCCGCGGCAACCCCGGCGAGGCCGGGGCGGGGGTCGTCCTGGATCTGGGTGGCGAGCGGCAGGAGCGGCACACCCTCTACCTCGGGCGTGGCACCAATAACGAGGCCGAGTACGCTGCCCTCCTGGCTGCCCTGGAGCGCCTCGTGGCGCTGGGCGTCGAGGAGGTGAGGGTGTTTTCGGATTCCCAGCTGCTGGTCCGCCAGATGAACGGGCAGTACAAGGTGAAGGCGGAAAACCTGCGGCCCCTGTGGAGTGCGGCGCGCCAGCTGGCCAGCTCCTTTCGACACTTTTCCATCGGCCACATCGCGCGCGGTGCCAACGCCGCGGCGGACGCCCTGGCCAACCAGGCGATGGACAGTCGCTCCTCCACCCTTCCGGTGCCACGCCAGCTGCTGGCCCTTCGGCGGTCCGAGGGCCACCGCCAAGAGCGCCTGCCGTTGGACGACGAAGGGACCCCATGAGGCTCGCCACCCGCCTCGCCCTGGTCAGAGAGCGCATCGCCGCTGCCTGCCAGCGCAGCGGACGTGACCCGGCCAGCGTGCGCATCGTTGCGGTGACCAAGACCCAGCCGGTCTCGCGGGTTGCCGAGGCGATGGCGGCCGGGGTGGATGCCATCGGCGAGAACCGCGTCCAGGAGGCGGCCGGCAAGCGCCCCCATCTGGCCTCCACCGTGCCGTGGCACCTCATTGGCCCGCTGCAGCGCAACAAGGCGCGGCAGGCGCTGGAACTCTTCGACGTCATCCAGACCGTCGACCGGCCGGGCCTGGCCGATCGCCTGGAGAGCCTGGTGGCGCCACTGCCGCGGGTCGTCCCCGTCTTCCTGGAGGTCAACATCGGCGGCGAGCTCTCCAAGCATGGCGCACCTCCCGAGGAGGTCGAGTCCCTGCTGTCTCACGTCATCACTCGCTGCCCCCACCTGGCGGTGCGGGGCTTGATGACCGTGCCGCCCTGGTCCGCCGACCCCGAACAGGTGCGGCCGTACTTCCGCCAGCTGTCGCAGCTGGCGGAAGTACGGCCGCACCTGTTCGGGGAGCGCCAGTAAAAACCTGTGCTACGCTGGGAAAGCATTGGAGGACAAGGGCCATGGCCCGGCTGACACCCCTGGAGATCCAGCGCTGCAGTTTCTCCCGCACCCTGCACGGGTACAAGCCCGAGGAGGTGAGCGCCCTGCTGGCGCGCATCGCCGAACAGGTGGAGGACGACGCCCGCGAACGCGGTGAACTGAAGGCTCAGCTCGCCCGCCTGAAGGCCGAACTGGACGACTATCGGGAGAAGGCCGATGCGGTGCGCGCCGCCCTGGTGGCGGCGGAGCGCACCGCCGAAGCCACGGTGGCCCGCGCCGAGGCGGAGGCGGCTCGCATCGTTGCCGACGCCCAGACCCTCGCCGAGCGAGTGCTGGACGAGGCGGCGCGGCGCGCCGAGACCATCGAGCTGGTAACCGGCCAGCTGCGCCAGCAGCGGCGCGCCGCCCGCGCCGATCTCCGCCGCCTCGCCAGCCTGCTGGAGGGGGCGGCCCGGGACGACGAGGCGGCCGAGGAGCGCGAGGGCGAGCGGACCAACCTGGCGGTGCTGCGACCGCGCCAGCGAGAAGGCAAGGGATGAGGGCGCCCTCGCTGCTAATTCGCGGCGCCGCCACCCTCGCCACCCCCCTGGGCAGGGGGGCGGTTGCGGGGGCCCGGCAGGGAGCCGTGCAGGTCCTGCCCGGGGCAGTGGTGCGGTGCGAGGGAGAGGTCATCGTCTTCGTCGGCCCCGAGAGCGACCATGATCGTCGCTTCCCGCCCCCCGACGTGATCCTGGAGGCGGATGGGGGGACCATCCTGCCGGGGTTCGTGGACCCCCACACCCACCTGCCCTTCGCCGGCTACCGCGAGGGTGAATTCGACCGCCGCCTCGCCGGCGAGAGCTACGCAGAGATTGCGGCCGCCGGCGGCGGGATCGTGGCCACGGTGGCCGCCACCCGGGCCGCCGGCGAGGACGAGCTGCTGGCCCTGACGCTGGCCCGTCTGGACCGCCAGCTGCTGCACGGCACCACCACCACCGAGGCCAAGTCCGGCTACGGCCTGGAGCTCGAGACCGAGCTCAAGCAGCTGCGGGTGCTGCGAGCCGCCGCCGCCCGCCATCCGGTGGCTATTTCCGCCACTGCCATGCCCGCCCACGAGGTGCCCCCCGAGTGGCGCCACGATCCCGACGGCTACGTGCGCCTGGTGATCGAGGAGATCCATCCGGCCATCGCCGCCGCCGGCCTGGCCGAAGGGGTGGATGTGTTTTGCGAGACGGGAGTGTTCTCGCCCGAGCAGACCCGCCGGTTGCTGGCCGACGCCCGCCGCCACGGGTGGCGCATTCACCTCCACGCCGACGAGCTCTCCCCCCTGGGGGGCGCGGAGCTGGCGGCGGAGCTGGGAGCGGCGTCGGCGTCCCACCTGCTCCACGTCACACCCGCCGGCATGCGCGCCCTGGCGGAGGCGGGCGTGGTGGCGGTGGCCCTCCCCGGGGTGTCGTTCTTCCTCAAGGAGCGCTACGCCCCCCTTCGGCGGCTGGTTGCCGCCGGGGTCCCGGTGGCGCTCGCCACCGACTGCAACCCCGGTTCCTCCCACACCGAGAACATGGCCATGATCATGGCCCTGGCCTGCCTGGGCGCAGGTTTCTCCACCGACGAGGCGCTCACCGCCGCCACCCTCAACGCCGCCGCGGCCCTGGGCCGGGCCGACCGCATCGGTTCCCTGGAGGTGGGCAAGCAGGCGGACGTGGTGGTCCTGGACGCTCCCTCCCACGCCCACCTGGTGTACCACTTCGGCGTCAACCTGGTGCGCCACGTGGTGAAGGCGGGACGGCTGGTGGTGGAGGATGGGCAGCTCCGCCGCCCCCCGTCAGCTTCCGGATAGGACCTCGATTCGGACGGTGCGGGTGCCCGGCGCGCGCCGCTCCGAACCGCCAGCACCGGTCGACACCGGCTCGACGCTCACCCCGCCCTTCTCCAGCACCTCGGCCACGTGGGCGGCGCGGCGCTGGGCCAGGGCGGCTCGCTCGGCGGCGCTGCGTCCCTCCTCCACAGCGGCCGACCCGGACACGGCGACCCGGCCCACCCCCCAGCGCCGGAGGGCCCACACCGCATCCGCCAGGGCCTTGGCTCCCTCGCCGTCAGGCACCGCTTCCCAGGGTGGAAAGCTCACCGGCGGCAGCGGGCGCAACGGCGGCAGCAGCTCTACCCGCCAGGGGGAGAAGGCTTCCTGGAGAGCCGCCTCCACGTACCTGATGGACTCCAGCGAGGCGATGGCGTCCAGGGAGAGCTGGAATCGGGCCAGGCGTTGGGCTGAAGAGATGTCGGCCACCAGCAGTGGGAACGGGATTGCCCCGCGCAGGCGCCGCACCTCCCCCTCGCCGATCTCGCCGGTTGCTGCGCGGCCGGCGCGGGTGGCATCGCTGCCCAGCATCAGCTGGTCCAGCTCCAGCCGCACCGGGATGCGAAGCTCCTGGGCCAGCTCCCGTTCCAGGCGCACCGGCAGGCCACCGTCGTATTCCCGCGCGAACACCACCGCCGCTACCCGCACCCCCCCGTCGGACTCGGGCGTGACCGCAATCCGTTCCAGGCGGGTGTCCGCCGCCGGCAGGGCGGCGCGCAGTACCGCCCCCGCCTGGCGGGAGAGGATGGTGGTTCGCACCGACTCGTTGAGGGTCTTCACCAGCGGCACGGAGAGCAACACCAGCACCACGCCAGCGCCCACCGTCGGCCACACCAACTCCTTGGGAGCGTGCAGATTGCCGAAGTTATACCAGACCGCGCAGGAGGCAACGGCGAAGGCGATGGCCACCAGGTTGGTGAGGAAAAGGTAGAAGGCGCCGTTGAAGATGGCCAGCTCGCCCATGGCCAGCCCGTAGCCGGCGGCAGCCAGGGGCGGCATGAGGGCGGTGGCGATGGCCACGCCGGCAATGGTTCCCCCCAGGCGATGGACCACCGCATACCCCCCCACCAGGCCGGCGAACACCGCTACCAGGAGATCGAACAGGTTGGGCGAGGTGCGGGCGAGGATCTGCTGGGTCGGGGGGATGAACGGCGACAGCTTGACGATGGCCATCGAGGTGCCCAGCCCCAGCACCACCCCGCAGAGCAGGGATTTGGTCGCCCGCAGGGCAAGGGTGACGTCGGTCATGGCAATGGAAAAACCCAGTGCCACGATGGGCCCCAGGAAGGGGGCCACCAGCATGGCGCCGATGATGACCGCCGGCGAATCCAGCAGCAAACCCAGAGTGGCGATGGCGGCGGCGCCCACCGTGAGTACCACGTAGGTGTGGCTCGGCGGCGCGTCCACCCGCACCTGCGCCAGCACGGTTTCCCGATCGACGGCGCGGGCGTGGTCTTGCCACCGTCGCACCAGCCCGGCCAGCACACGCGCCACCTGCTCCCGCATCGTCACCTCTCCATCGCACGCCCTCGGATCGCCACTGCGCGCGCGCACCCCCTTCCTTCCCGGGTGCACCGCGCTGGCATCCCCCCCTGCGAGCCACTATAGTGGATCAGGCGAGGATACCCGTGGCAGATTTTCACCAGGTCGGACCCATCACCACCCTCCCCCGCCTCGTAGGGGACCGTCAGAAGGAGGCAGAAGCTCATCTGAAGGGTTTCTCCCGCCGCGCCCCCCTGGCGTTGCTGATCCCTTGCCTGGTGAAGGAGCTGCAGCAGGCGGCGCTGGCCCGCATGGTGGAGCAGCTGGCCGGCACGCCGTACCTGGATTCGGTGTTCATTGCCCTCGACCGCGCCAACGCCCAGGGCTACCAGCGCGCCCTTGAATTCTTTCGCGCCCTCGCCCTGCCCACCTGGGTGCTGTGGCTGGACGCCGACCCCTTTGTCGAGGTCATCCGCGAGATCGAAGAGACGGTGGGTCCGTTGGGTCCACGGGGCAAGGGCAGGGCGGTCTGGCTGGGTCTGGGCGCCATCAACGCCCAGGGACGTGCCGGGGCAGTAGCGTTTCTGGACGCCGATATCGTGACCTTCCAGCGCTCCCTGCTGACCAACCTGGTCTTCCCCGTGCTCCACCCGGGCCTTGACTACGACTATGCCAAGGCCTACTACGCCCGCTTCGACGACCGGCTGTACGGGCGGGTGACCCGCCTGCTGGTGCGCCCCCTCCTGCAGGCCCTGAGCGCCACCATCGGCCAGCACCCCTACCTGGCCTACCTGGAGGCGTTTCGCTACCCTCTGGCGGGCGAGTTCGCCCTCAGCGCCTCGCTCCTGCGTCGCATCCGCATCCCCGCCGACTGGGGCTTGGAGGTGGGACTGCTGTTTGAAGTGCTCCGTCACCGGTCGCCCCGGCGGATCTGCCAGGTGGACGTCACCGACCGCTTCGACCACAAACACCAGCCTCTCTCCGCCGACGATCCCGGCAAGGGGCTGCACCGCATGGCAGTGGACATCACCAAGCACCTGCTGCGCACGCTGGCGGCCGGCGGTGTGGTGGTTCCCTCTTCCAGCTATCAGGCGCTGCGAGTGGCGTTCCAGCGCTACGGCGAGGACGCCGTGCTGGACTCGTGGGCGGTGGCGGAGTTCAATGGCCTGGCCTATGACCGTCACGCCGAGGAGAAAGTGGTGGAGGTCTTCGGCCAGGCGCTGGCAGAGGGGTGCGAGCAGTTCCTCCGCGACCCCCTGGGCACCCCTCCCCTGCCCAACTGGGCACGGGTTTTTTCCGCCCTGCCCGAGGTGGGGGAGCGATTCCTTTCCGTCGTCCGCCACCTCGACGGCGAGCTGCGGCCGTGAAGCTGCGGGCTGTTCTCACCGACCTGGACGGGACATTGCTGGAGCCCGATGGCACCCTGCACCCCGAGGCCGCGGCCATGGTGCAGACCCTGACGGACCGCTCGATCCCGGTCCTCCTGGTGACCTCCAAGACCGCCGCCGAGGTGGCCTGGTGGCTCGGGGAGCTGGGCCTGGTGGGGCCGGGTGGATTCGAAAACGGCGCCGGCCTGGTGGATCCGGCCCGGGGCGCTCGCCTGGCCCCCCACGCCGTTCCGCTGGCGAGCCTGCGAGTCGTCGCCGAGGAGCTGCGCCGGGCCACCGGCGCCCCCGTGCGAAGCATGGAGGAGCTGGCCGATGCCGAGCTTTCCGCCCTCACCGGCCTGACCGGGGAGGCCCTGGGGCGGGCGCGGGAACGGGTGGCGACCCTGCCGCTGACGGTGGAAGAACGGTGGGATGAGGCGTTGCGGCGCGCCGCCCCCGCCCAGGTGCGCCTCGAGCGGGGCAATCGCTTCCTGCACCTCCAGGGTCAACACTGCAAGGCCGACCTCGTACCGGACTTGCTCGCCGCAGCGGCAGGCGAGGGAGTCGTGGTGGCCTGTGGCGACGCCCCCAACGACCGCGAGCTGCTGCGCGCCGGGCAGCTGGCGATCGTGGTGCCATCGCGCCAGGGCCCCCACCCCGCCCTCCTGGCGGCGTTGCCCGACGCCCGGGTGGCTCC